>JBJKSV010000666.1:0-5259 GCA_046703605.1 Limisphaerales bacterium | reverse complement strand
GGATTGCCTTGCTCACGATGGCCAACCCCATGCCCGTCCCCTCGTAGCCCGCATGCGGATGCGCCGTCTGGAACGGTTCGAAAACCCTGGATTGCAGATTCTCCGGGATGCCGATGCCGTTGTCCTTGAGAAAGAGGCGGACTCGCGAGTCGCGCCGCTCCGTCCAGAGGCGGACTTCGGCCCTCGCCCCCGGATGAACGAATTTCACCGCATTGGTCAGGAGGTTGGAGATGCACTGCGCCAGGGCGGCCTGAGAACCCAGAACCGGATGCAACGGGCGCTGGATAGCGATCTCCGCCCCGGTGGCTCGTATCGCGGGATAGGTCGTCATGATTTCCTCCATCAGCTTGTCCAGATCGACAGGGGCAATGCTCAGTTGGCCGCGCCCGATGCGGCTATAGTTCAGGACTTCCAGAATGAGCTTGTCCATTCGCGTCGCGGAGTTGGCGATTCGCTCCAGGTACTCCCGCCCGGTCGCGTCGAGCTTGTCGGAATAATCCGCAAGCAGGGCCTCGGCAAACCCCTCCATGGACCTGAGCGGGGAGCGCAGATCGTGGGAAATCGTGAACGAGAAGGCCTCCAAATCGGCGACCGATTGCCGGAGCGTGGCCGTGCGCTCGTTGACGAGATCTTCCAGATTGCGAGCATAATCCTCCAATTCCGCATGGGCGCCGGCCAATTCCTGTTCCATACTCCTGCGCTCGGTGATGTCCCTGGCGATCTTGGAGACTCCGATAAGCCGGCCCGAGGACGACTCTTTGAGCGGCGACACCGTCAGGGAAATATCCACCCTGGAACCATCCTTGCGTTGGCGCACCGTTTCAAAATGGGCAACTCTTTCGCCTTGGCGAATTCGTGAAATGATTTGCGCCTCCTCATCCGAGCGCTCCGGAGGGAGCATCAAGTTGAGGCGGCGGCCCAGCATCTCTGCCTGGCTGTAGCCAAACATGCGCTCCGCGGCGGGATTCCAACCCGTAATCCTGCCTTCCAAATCCGCGCTGTAAATCGCGTCGTCGGAACTCTCGACCAGGGCCACGAGTTTGCGCGCCGTGGCCTCCGCCGCTCGCTGCCGGGTCGCGTCGCGAAAGACAATCACCATTCCCGTGACACTTCCATCGGGCCTCAGGATGGGGGCGGCGCTGTCGTCGATTGGCCGTTCTGTGCCGTCTTGGGAAATGAGGATCGTATGGTTGCCCAACCCTATCACCGCGCCTGTTTCGATGACGCGCCTGGTGGGGTCCTCCAGCGGTTGACGATTCTCTTCACCAACGATTCTAAACACACGGCCCAGGCAAGTGCCCAGGGCGCCCTTTGCTTCCCAGCCCGTGAGCTTTTCGGCGACGCGATTCATGAACGTAATACGCCCCTGGTGATCTGTCGCGATCACCGCGTCGCCAATGCTTGAGAGGGTAACCCGAAAGCGCTCCTCGCTTTGCCGGAGTTGCTCCCGAGCGTGGCGTTGCTCGGTGATGTCCCTGGCGATCTTCGAAGCGCCGACAATCCTCCCGGCGCCATCCCGGATGGGCGAGATGGTCAGCGAAATATCCACGAGCGAACCATCTTTGCGCCGCCGCACCGTTTCGAAGTGTTCCACCCGCTCTCCGCGGCGGATACGCCCCAGGATGAAGTCTTCCTCGTGAATGCGCTCCGGTGGGATGAGCAGGGTAATGGGCCGGCCTATCGCCTCGGAGGCTGCGTATTGGAAGATATGCTCCGCACTCTGATTCCAACTGGTGATGATCCCGTTCAGATCCTTGCTGATAATCGCGTCATTTGAAGATTCAACAATGGCGGCCAGAAAGGCGGCGGCTTCCAACTCTGGATGGCCACATGGAGCATCCGCGTCAACAGTCCCGTCGGGCTGGCTTTGGCCGCCACTCAGCCGACGCTCGTTATAGGACTCTTCACGCATGCAACAATCTATGGCGTATTCTTTTCCACCAGCAGTCGCCTGCAATAAACTCAGGCCTGAAGCCGTGATTTTTCATTGGGTAAACTCCCCCTCCTGGTTGTTTCGATGGGGCAAATACCCCATTTCTGACGACCAGGCTGTGGTTAATGTATTGGCTTTATGCCATGCGTTGTTTATCGAACGCGAAACCCTGAAAAGCTCTCTGTCACGTGACGCGCGCTATGAGGGACGACGAGGGGCCAAGCGCGGAAAATGCCGGTGACCGCTGCCCGAGCGGGATTGAGGGTCTGGATGACATCCTCGGAGGGGGCTTGCCGCGGGATTGCTTTTACCTGATCCAGGGCGACCCTGGAGCGGGCAAGACGACGCTGGCGTTGCAGTTCCTCCGCGAAGGGGTGCGACGGGGCGAAAGGGTATTCTACATCACCCTCTCGGAAACGGAGACGGAGTTGGTGAAGGTCGCGCGCTCCCATGGCTGGAGCTTGGATAACATCCCGATGCTCGAGCTCTCCGCCATTGAATCCTTGCTCCGGCCCGAAGTCCAGACCACGGTATTTCACCCCTCGGAGATGGAACTGAACAAAGTCACGGGGCTGTTGGTTGAGCAGACGCGCAAGTTCCAGCCAACCCGCGTGGTTTTTGATTCCTTATCGGAATTTCGGCTGATGGCGGAGACGCCGCTGCGATACCGCCGTCAGCTCTTGAACTTAAAGCGAGAGTTTGCCCGGCAGCGCGCCACTGTGCTGGTGCTGGACGACAAGATGGGCCACGGCGCCTTAGCCACTGATCCCCACATCCTGAGCCTCTCTCATGGTGTGCTCGAAATGGAGCAGCTTTCTCCCGATTACGGTTCTTCCCGGCGGCGGTTGCGGGTGCTCAAGATGCGGGGCGTAAGGTTTCGTGAAGGCTATCATGACTACACCATCGTCACTGGCGGCCTGCGCATCTTCCCTCGCCTGGTCGCCGCCGAACATCACGGCGAGTTTCGCGGAGGAGCGGTAAGGAGCGGAATTGAGGAGTTGGACGCCTTGCTCGGCGGAGGGTTGGACCGCGGCACAACGACGCTCATCCTGGGAGCGGCCGGCACGGGCAAATCCACGCTCGCCCTGCGATACGCCACGCAGATGGCCCGCCAAGGCGAGAGCAGCATCGTGTTTGCGTTCGACGAGTCCCGCGGCGTGCTCCTCAACCGTTGCAGGGACCTTGGCTTTGGGTTAGAGGAGCACATCAAAAGCGGCAAGTTGACCATTCAGCAACTGGACCCGGCCGAGATCTCTCCCGGCGAATTCACCTCTCGGATTCGGGAGGGTGTCGAGGGCGGCGCCAAGCTGGTGGTGATAGACAGCCTCAACGGCTATCTCAATGCCATGCCGGGTGAGAAGTACCTGGATATCGCCTTGCATGAGCTCTGCTCCTATCTCAACGAGCAGGGGGTGTTGACGATTCTCATTCTGCCGCAGCATGGATTGGTCGGCCCCTACGAAGTGATGGTGGACATCAGTTACCTGGCCGATACCGTGGTGAGCGTGCGTTTTTTTGAGGCCGCCGGGGTCGTGAGGCGGGCCCTATCGGTGATTAAGAAACGGAGTGGCCAGCATGAACTGACCATTCGCGAACTGAAGATCGAGAACGGCAAGGGCATTCGCATCGGCCGCGCGTTGAAGGAATTTCACGGCATTCTGACAGGCGCCCCGACCTTTCATGGCCGCGCCGATCAGATGATGAAGGCGTCCGATGCCGGAGCGTAAATCAGAGGAGCGAGTCCTGATTCTGGCCCCCTTCGGACAGGATGCGCCAATTATGTCGGCCCTGCTCGATGGGCACGGCTATGCCGCCGCGGTCTGTGACGCCACATCCGATCTCTGCCGGGAGATACCGCTGGGGGCCGGGGCGTTGTTGCTGACCGAGGAAGCCCTTGAACTGCCGACCGCGCCCGATCTCTTTGATCTGCTCAAAGGACAGCCCCCTTGGTCAGAACTGCCGCTCATCATCCTGACCAAAGGCGGAGAATCAAGGGTGGCGAGGCTCCTCGATCTAGTCGTGTCCGCCGCGGGAAGCGTCACGCTGCTGGAGCGGCCCTTGCGCCAGGCAACTTTGCTGCGCTGCGTGGATTTTGTCTTGCGCTTTCGGCGGCGTCAATACCGGCTTCGGGACTTGATGGAAACGCTGCGGCAAAGCGAGGCGAAGTACCGCGAGTTGGCGGAAAACCTGGAGAAGGCGGTGGCCGAGCGCACGGCGGACTTGCGTACCACCAACGAGCAACTGGAGACCTATGTCTATTCCGTGGCGCATGACTTGCGGGCGCCTCTGCGCGCGATAACCGGCTATTCGCAATGGCTCCAGGAGGATTGCGCTCCGCGGTTGGAGGAGCATGCCGGCCAACTGCTCAGCCGCATCAGGACCGCCGCCACCTTCATGGACAAATTGCTCCTGGATCTGCTGGCCTACGAACGCACGGCCCGGGGCGAAATCGCGGTCGGGCCGGTGAAAGTCGCCCAGGCGTGGCAGAGTGCGATGACCCAATGCGCGGCACAAATCGAGCAAACGCAGGCGTGCGTCGAGACGTGCGAACCGCTGCCTGAGGTCTTGGGGCACGAGATAACGCTGGGCCAATGCCTGGCAAACCTGCTCAGCAACGGCTTGAAGTTCGTCTCTGGTGATGTCCGCCCGCGGGTGCGGCTGCGGGCTGAGAACGGAGGCGCGGTCGTTCGGCTTTACGTCGAAGACAATGGCATAGGGATTCCAAAGGACCAACAGGAGCGGGTGTTTCGCGTATTCGAGCGGCTGCACGGGACTCGGTTTCCCGGAACCGGCATCGGACTCTCATTGGTGCGGAAAGGCGTCGAACGCATGGGGGGGCGCATCACTTTGGAATCGGAGCCAGGCAAAGGAACCACCTTTTGCATTGAACTAAAACACGCGTGACCCGCCCTACAGGCGAGTGAAACATTCCGGGTAGGGCTATTCGGCGAAAGACGGTGTTGAGTTTGGCCGCGGGCGGCGTAAGATCCGTTTCACAACGCAGCAAACAGCACCATGAGCCTGACTTTGAGAAACCCCAGATCGACTTCTAACGACGTGCCACCCCTCCATGCGAAGGTCTTCCAGCTTGCCCATCTTGCGGCCCTTTGGATTCTCCTGTGCGGGAGTTCGCCGCGCGCCAGGGCCGCTACGCCGCTCTCCATTGAGAATGCCGCCCTGTCGGTTACCTATTCCCCGGACATCGGAGCCTTCTCCGCTACGGAGAGGTCCTCCGGACTGGTCTTTCTGCGAGACGGCAAGCTGGGTGGCTCGCCGCTCGGGGCGCGAGTCGAGCCGGTTGAAGATGCGGTGTTTGGCGCCGGAGA
>JBJKSV010000665.1:0-3431 GCA_046703605.1 Limisphaerales bacterium | reverse complement strand
GTTTGACCCCGCCCAGGAATGTCACTCCATCAATGGGCTGTTCTGGGAGTTGCGCGGGGCAAAGGCGGACGTTGCTGACTTGGTTGCGTTGCTTCTGCGTGGAGACGTAACGCCAATACTGCTGTTTCACGGCGTGGTTTTTGCCTCCCGGGCCGGGGTTCACCGAAACGGGTCGCCCACGACAGCGCATCCACCTTCTCCGCAACATAAGCACTCGGATTGACAGCGACCCAACTAGGCGTATCCTGCATCACATATGACCGAATCATTCCTGCGCCGGTTTGCCTGGCCCGGCGCCGCTCTGACGTTGATTCTAGGAGGGTTGATAGCTGGCGGTTGTTCCCAAGGGCAGCCACGCGCTGCCCGGCAACTCCAGCCCGCCACCACCCTCCGGCAAGGTTTTCACCCAACGGCTCTTGATAGGTATGTCGCGCGGCCCGACACCAATTACAGTTTCCACCTGGTCCGCAGTCTGCCAGGGCCGGGGGAAACTACCTTCATCCTGGAGATGACCTCCCAGGCCTGGCTCACCACCAACGAGGTGGACCGGCCACTGTGGAAACACTGGGTCGTTATTGTGGAACCGACGAACCTGACGAGCAGCACCAGTCTGCTGTTCATCGCCGGGGGCGCCAACGATGGCAAAATTCCCAAAGAGCCGAACCGGGAACTGGCCCAAATCGCCCTTGCGACCCACTCGGTGGTCACCGAACTGCGGATGATCCCGAACCAGCCATTGGTGTTTGCGGGCGAGACCGAGGGACGCAAGGAGGATTCCTTGATCGCCTACACCTGGAACAAGTTTCTGCGAACCGGCGACCCGAAATGGCCAGCCCGGCTGCCCATGACGAAGGCGGCGGTGCGCGCGATGGACACCGTGACGGCGTTCTGCGGCAGCGCTGCGGGCGGTCACCAGCGAGTGGACCGATTCGTGGTCGCGGGCGCGTCCAAGCGCGGCTGGACCACCTGGACCACGGCGGCGGTGGACCGCCGGGTGGTAGCGATCATTCCGCTGGTGATCGATGTCCTCAATGTCCAGCGTTCCATGCTGCACCACTACGCCGCTTATGGGTTTTGGGCGCCAGCCATAGAGAATTACACCGCCTTTGGAATCATGGACTGGATGAACACGCGTCAGTTCCGGGCCCTGATGCGCATTGTGGACCCTTACTCCTACCGGGACCGCTATACCATGCCCAAGTTCATCATCAATGACGGCGGCGACCAGTTCTTCGTGCCCGACTCCTCCCAGTTCTATTTCAAGGACCTGCCGGGCGTGAAGTATCTGCGCTATGTCCCCAACACCGACCACTCGTTGAAAGGGTCCGACGCCGCGGAAACGGTCCTGGCCTGTTACGACGCCATTGTGGAAGGTCATCCCCTGCCGCGCTTCTCCTGGCGCACAGACCCGGATGGCGCCCTGCGGGTAACCACGGAAGATCGTCCGTCGAAGGTTTTGCTCTGGCAGGCCACCAATCCCGAGGCGCGCGATTTCCGCTTGGAAACTCTCGGACCACGCTATGAATCTACTCCTCTGCCCGATTCAGGCGGGGGGGTTTACGTGGCGAAAGTGTTGCCAAAGGCCAGAGGCTGGACCGCCTTTTTTGTCGAACTGACGTTTCCCAGCGGTTGCCAGGCCCCCTTCAAGTTCACTACCGATGTCCATGTGGTCCCCGATGTGCTGCCCCACCGGTTTGTGCCCAAGCACAAGCCTGGCAGCAAGTGAGAAAAACTGATGGCAGGACTTTGCTTTTCGGGCCCCGCTGAGCTGAGCGCTCCGCGGGTGAGGCAAGGGCCAAGGGGACGATCAGTTTGATTTCGATTGTGTTCTCCAGGCGCGCCAGCTTCCGCTTGAGTCCCTGCCGGCAGGGATTCGTCGTAACCCTCTGCCGGTTGGGAACTGCGCCAGGCATTATGCCGCCCAGCTCTTTTTGAAGTGGCGGATTGTTTCTGCGGTCAGTCCGAGTTTTTTGTTATTTGGTCTTATTTAACCTAGGGTCTGAAAAGGGCTTTACAAATGGGCTAAAGTGGGCGATATACGTATTGCTGTGAGCAAAATTCGGCCTCGTGCCGTGAGGGCCCAAAAGGCTCCTATACTCACGGCTTTTTCTGCGTCTGCCGCTTGGGCTGGCCGAGGCTGAGCAGTTCGTAACGTGTGCGCGAAGCACCACTCCGGGTCTTGACCAGTGTCTGCTTCAGCGTCGCCAGACAATGCTCGTCCGTGAGACGGACCATTTCGCGTGCCTGCGCGTCCGAGACTTCGTCGCCCAGGTGGCCGGTGATATGCTCGCCGGTGTCGGTGCGAAAATCGAAGCGCCAAGTATCCAAAGTAGCGCCACGGAAGACGCCGGACATTTCTACGGCGCTTTCTTCTGTGTTTGCGGCGCTGACCCGCTCGAAGGCTTGGGCTACCGCAGTTTCGCTCAAGTCGCACTCCAGGTCGCCACTGACAACTCGAACACGGGCTTTGTTATCTGCGGCCACTTTGAAGAACTGCTTCAGGCGCTCCAGGACGCGCGGAGTCACCTCGTCCAGGGCGAAGGCGAAGCTCTCGTCGTCTTTGCAGGCCGACTCAATGACCCTGGTTAGCTGGACCAGAACGGTAGAGAGTTGCTCGGCAGCCCGAAAGTCCTCGCTATCAGGCTGCGAGAGCTCCAGACCGAAGGAACCGCGCGGAGTACCAGTGAGGAGCAACCGGGCTTCGGATTCTCCGCGCCTAACCCCACGGGCGCCGATAGCGCCGTGCTTTACGGCGGCGTACTGGCTCTTGACCATCTGCATGAAAGGGTCCAGCACGTCGGCAGCGAACTGAGCGTCAATGCCGCGCGTACCGAAGACGGGGCCTCCGGCAAAGAACAGAGCGGTTCGGGGTTGCCTGGAAGGCGGCGGCAACTCTTCGAGCTGCTTCTCAAACTCCTGCTTCCGCTGCCTGAGAGCGGGGCTCATCAAAGGGTGGTCGCCCGCCAACTGCAGGAGGCGTTCGGTCTCGGTTATTTGAGACTGAAGGAATTCAGGTTTTTGGCGTAGGCTCATGGCAACCTGTTCAGATAAGCTCTGGCATTAGTATCCTCTGCTCTGGTGCCAAGGTCAATGCGCAGCATGCCCTTCCAGACACCATCCCGCCGATGCGAGAAGAGGCCAGACCGATAGCGGGCGCCTTCTACCGCCCCCACACTGCCGACCACGATTCGGGTGAATTGGGACGCAACGCCCGTCAACGTAGCGAAACTCAATTTCCTCACCGCAATGGTGGCAGACGGGCATTTAGACACGAGTTCTGACCATCACCGGGGTCCTGACCAGGTTCACGTCTGTGCTAAAGCGGGTCATTGAGGCCGCGATTGGCAGAGCCTGGAGAAATGCCTGTGGCGAGACGGGTTGCTCGGAGGTGTCGTATAGCTCCGCCGCAAATGCGATGCGCTGCTGAGGAT
>JBJKSV010000664.1:0-5399 GCA_046703605.1 Limisphaerales bacterium | reverse complement strand
GGAGTCTCCAGCACCAGGTGATACTGGTTGGACATCAGGCAGTACACATGCACTTGTACACCCCGTGAGATAAAGATTTGTCGCGCCCCTGCCACCTCACCAGGGCTATCTCACGGGGCAAGGTCTGTCTTTTGACATGCCTCGGCCAAAGTCTTGATGAAGTCCTGCCGGTCAACGTCATCGAGATAGATTTTCTCCCGATGGTCGCCACGGCTCATAACATGATACATGGCGCCGGGGTATTCGAGGCGGAGTTTGCGTGGCATATCGGCATGTTGAGCAGCCGTAAACGCATGTCAATCCGGAAATGAACCAGACTATGGGTTGGCACCTTTTACGCGCCAAAGAATGATCGCCGCCCCTTCCGGAAGGAGCGGCCCCTGGCCCAGGCTCGCGGGAGTAGGCCGTCTGGCTTGGGAGACGAATCGTGCCAAACCTGTGCCGACGGCAACAGCACCAGCAAGAATAAAATCGAGAATCCCAGGACCTCGTGGTTGAGATTACAGGGTTTGGGCTACTCACAGGGGGCGGTCACGGCGCCATCTGCTGACCGATCCTGAGACGCACAGTTGATTCGATGGTTTGGCCAGGATCGATTGGCTTGCCCTCGCCGTAGTTGCTGGTCCACTCCACTAGTCCAACGTGCGTTCCTCCATACCAATCGTTGATGTGCATTGAAATCCGATCCGACTCCACCATGGCCCGCGCACTCTGCGAACCGTCCGATTCCACGCAAACTCCGGGGCCGTGTGGATACGAAATGGAGGCCCAGTAGATATGGCGCTTGGTGCTGCGAAAGTCATTACAGCCCATCGGCGAGTTGTCCTTCGACCACGGCCAGGTCGGAGGAAGTTGGGTCGGGTGTTGGGCGAAGGCCCGTGTCTGCCCACGCGGACGGCCAATATGGTCTTCGGGATAAACGCTCCACTCCGCCTGGCGTTGCCACCGCAGAAGGTCGCAGTCCAGCGGGACCGAGAAAGCCAGGCCCACTTCCCGCGCCAGCAACTTTTGGCCGTGGTATTTGAAGGAGGAATGAACGGTGATTTCCCCGCCAGGTGTGATCACCACATCATAGCCGCCCTCGAAGTGGTCGTAACTCCCTTGCAGTCGGACCAGAACATTCGGGCCGCTCTGGCTGATGTCGAGGTGGTGCAAGCTCCAGTTCAACGGGTTTGGCAATGGGGAGAATGGCGTTCCGGAGGGCAAAACATGAAGGTGCGGAAGCTCGAGGAGGAGGGCTTGGCCAAAGCCGACCGCGCGCCGCAATCTCCCGGTCCTCTGGTCGAATGCCAGTTCGAAATCTTTTCCCACGATGCGCGTGCCCGCCCCGGCCAGATAGGTTTCATGCTCAATCTGAAGGGGTGCCGGAGTGGGCAGCTTTAACTTCGGCATCTGCGGGGCGGCCTTGCCAAACGGCAGCCGATACGCATCCACGAGCCGCCCTTGCTGGTCCACGAATGCCAGGCTGAGAACCTGCCCGGCGACTGGCGCTTGGGGTGGATCAACCTCGATCACGCCGCTCTGGTGCGGCGGCACGCTCGCTGAGGCGGTGCCGTGCTCGTCCCCAATTTGCCAGTTCACCTTCAGTTCGGCAAGGTCTGTGAAATCATACTGGTTGTCCACTGCTAACCGGATCGGTTGGCCAGGCTTCGGAACCGGAATGGGAGCATCCTCGATCTTGACAGGGGACTGGAGTTTCTTGGTAATCCAAAACTCCGGCTTCTTCCGCCGCCAGCCATCCACAACGCCCCAGGGCGCGTCGCCTACCAAGCCGCGGTCGGGCAGGCGATATTCATTCTCGATAAAATGGCAGGCGGTGTAATGGCGGCCATACTCCAACCCGCGATTGGGGACGCAGAAGATGTCATCGGACCACGCCCAAATCTGCGTGCCCGCAATATTCCTGCTGCGCATCATCTCGGAGTAAATAGGCCGGAGCGGCTCGGCGTAGTAATCCCGGATTCCGGGGTCGAGCCACATCTCGCCCGCGTCGCCCCAAATCCCCTGGAAGATGCACCAGGCCTCATCCCACAGTACCGGCCTGTTCACACTCTGTAGCTTGAGGATCTCCGGTATCGTGATGGGGTTGTGCCGCGCCATGATTTCAAGTGAACCAGCGGGCGCCCAGCTACCCGCGTCAGGCCGGCTCGGGTCTGTGGCACGCATCCATTGGTGGCTGCGCTGAAGACCGTAGCCGAAGCCGCTCTCGTTGCAGACCGACCAGATGAAGACGCTTGGATGATTTCGGTCCCGGGCGACCATTTCGGCATTGAGCTGCATAATCCTGGGTGTCAGGCGGCGGTCGTCGGTACTATCCGCCCAGCAAAAAGAGCCTTCGTCCTCGACGTAGAGCCCCAGTTCGTCGGCGATATCCAGCAGCGCGGGGAAGGGAGGATAGTGGGAGGTCCGCAACGAGTTGAGGTTGGCTTCCTTCATCAGCTCGAGGTCTCGCCGGGTCAAGGCCTCTGTGACGGCTCGGCCCAGCAGAGGGTCTGAATCGTGATGGCAGGTGCCGCGGATCTTCACCGGCCGGCCGTTGATCAACAACTGCCCGCCGCGCACGTCGGTCTGGCGGAATCCAACTCGTTCAACCACCTTGTCCAGCACCCTCCCCTGGGCCTTGAGAATCGTCTCCAGGACGTACAGGTTCGGATGCTCCGCCTCCCAATGGCGCGGCGCGGGGACAAACAATGAGATCTGGGCTTCGGCCCGTTGCCATGCCCCTGCGCGGATTGTCACCGGATCCGCTTGGGAGGGTACCGGCCTTCCTTCAGTGTCGGTCAGGCGGAGTTCGAGTGTGGCCGCCGAGAGCGGCTCCGGCGATTCATTGAGCACGGCGATGTGAGCGTTGACCCTCCCATCCCGGTAGTGAGTGTCGAACACCGGCGTAACCGCCAGCGCTCCAATGTGAACTGCGGGCACCCGGAACAGCCAGACGGGGCGCATGATGCCCGCCAACGGGAAATCGGCGTACTCGCTCATTTTGTCGAGGTGGTCGCTGACAACGGTGTGCTGAGTAACTCGAACTGCCAGCACGTTGTCTCCCTGTGTGAGGGCATCGGTGATGTCCAATTCGAATGGCAAGGCACCGCCTTCATGATAGGCGAGCCGATGGCCGTTGACCCAGACCTCCGCCCCACTATAGACGCCCTCAAACCGGAGCTTCCACCTGCCTTTGCCGGGAGGGGTTCGAAAATGCCTGCGATAGCCGCCGACACCGTCGATGGACTGGAATCCTTCCATAACAAAATGGCCTGGCACCTGAATGTCCGGCCATTTCGCATCGGAGATTGAGGTTTCCCAAAAGTTTGTCGGCGGATCGGGCGCGAAGCGCCATTGGCCGTCCAGGTCGATCTTGTGCGAATCGAGATTCTCGGGCGTCAGTCCGTATTGAAAGCCGGCAGCCTCAAACCGAAGCTGCGTTTCCGGGGTGTTCGTGCCAGCCTGCACAAGGCGCGTGCTTGCCGTTACCTGGCCCGCCAAACCGATGGGCATGGGCACAAAGAACAGGCCGTGTTCGTCGCTCCGTGCGGAGGCTTGCCAAACACCTGATTTTGCCTCACCAGAGAGCGTCACGTCGGCACCCGATACCTGCGCGCTGCCCCACTCATCGGACACGATCCCAATGAAGTGCCCATCGTCATCGGAGGCCAGGCTGACTACTGGCGGATGCGCCATCGCGCTCGCAAAGACCTGCACTTCGGCGAAGCTGGGGCCGTTGGTGATATGGGCGAGCCGCAGGCGAGTCGTTGACTTCGGTTGGAACCGGCAATCGACAACTCTGGGGAGCCGGCTATCCGGCCGGCCCAGGTGCTTCAGCGTGCTCCAGGTCCGGCCTCCCTCGTCCCACACCTGGACGTCCATTTCCTTCACGTAGCGGTCATATTGGAAGATCACGACCTCCCCAATCCGCACCGGATGACTCCAGTCGAGTTCATACCACCCTCCGGTGTTATGGCCGGGGATACCGGACCAGCGGGTCTCGATTCGCCCGTCATTCGCCAGGCTGGCCGCCAGGCCCTCGTAGGCCTCGAAAGCGGACGCCTGGGCAGTGAGAGCCAGGTTTTCGAGCGGAGTTTGCTCCGCCACGCAGGCAGCGCTTTGCAGCAAAAAGAGCGCGATGGTCAACACGAACGCCGAACGATGCCGGCAGGTTTCTCTGGTGCCTTTTCGGCGCTCACGGCGGAATATCGGAGTCAACAGGTTAGACATACGGCGTTGGTCATGCCGAGAGTATAGATTAGAGGCGTTGCGGCCTTCAAGACCGTGTCGCTGCATCGAGATCGTGTCCGTGATCCGGGGGTTGGCTCCGACGATGCCTGAACAATGGCAGTTGAATCGTTAACCGGCTCCCGTAACCTGAACCGGGTTTTGTTTATGATGAATCAAATAGCGGAAAGAAGGAACGGAAGACAAAGGTCGTCTGGGTTCAGCCGGCAACCGCAACTCGTTCGCGCGCTGCTTGTCGCCGCGCTGGCAGCCGCCGTCACGAGCGTTGCGTTGGCACTCGGTTTTCCGGGGCCTGATCCCGGCAAGACCCAGGCCGAAGCAACCGGCAACCGATTGGTGCTCCGCAACCAAGTGTTGTCAGCGGCCTGGAGCATCGCCGGCGGGAAGCTGGAGCCTCTCTTGGTGCGGAGCCCGCTGGCGTCACGGCCCCTCCCGTTCACGAGCGAAGCCTTTATGATTACGCTCGCAGACGGCAGCCGTTACCCGGCCAGCTCCTTCACGCTGACTGGCCAACCCGCCGTGTCCGGACTTCCGGTCGATACCGGCTCGGCATGTGAGGCGGAGCGGATTCCCGGCCAACAAATTGAAGTCCCGCTGCGCTCCGCCGATGGGCGCCTCCGCGTCCTCTGGCGAGCCTCGATGCGCGACGGCGGCAACTACATCCGCGAGGAAATCACGCTGACAGCCGTGCGAAACGACTGCCAGATCAGCGAGATCGTGTGGTTCGATTCGCTGGCGCCGGGGGCGCGCGAAGCGGGTCGGGTGGATGGTTCGCCGATGGTCGCGGGCCATTTCTTCTTCGGTTGTGAAAACCCGATGGCGGACAACAGCCTCGCCACTTCAATTCGGTCCGACGGCCACGTCGTCTGCCGGCTTCAGCGCAATGCGCCGCTGCGCCAGGGGCAGACCCTGACGGAGAGCTTTATTATAGGCGTCGCGCCGACGGGCCAGATGCGCCGCGCTTTTCTGTATTTCCTGGAGCGCGAGCGAGCGCACCCCTACCGCCCGTTTCTGCACTACAACTCCTGGTATGACATCGCTTGGGCGCCTTTCGCCTTGAACGAGACCAACTGCCTCGATGCCATCCGCACCTTGGGCGGGCGTTTCATCAAGCCGTACGGGGTGGTGATGGACTCGATGGTGTTTGACGACGGCTGGGACGATCCCAA
>JBJKSV010000663.1:0-2729 GCA_046703605.1 Limisphaerales bacterium | reverse complement strand
GCACAACGTCAACAATTCAACTGATTATGACTTCCACTCAAGCGAAAATCGGAATCGCCGCCCTGGTGGCGGCGAGCCTAACCACCTCGATCATTTTTCAACACGCCACCAACCAGCGCCTCAGGGCGCAAGTGGCAGATCTGCGTCAGGAGACCGCTGAGGCGCAGAAGGTGCGAGACGACCGAGAACGGCTCAGGGCGGAGGCGCAATCAGCGGAACGTCAGCGAGCCAGGGAGCAGGCGGAACTGCTTCGCCTGCGGGGGGAATTGGCGAGTTTGAGAGCGCGTGAGACGAAAGCCGAGGCTCCGAACCAGAACGAAGCTCCGGCCAAGGCTCAGCCCGAAACAGCGGACACCGCCCAGGCGAGTACCGGCAAGCTCCTCCTCGCGGGAGATCTGAGGAACGTCGGGCTGGCAGACCCGCCGTCCGCTTACCAGACAATGGAATGGGCCGAACTGAAAGGGGACACGAATGCGATCTTCAACGCGATAGCTTGGCAAGATGAGCGATCCCGAGCCAAGGTGGAAGCGGTGTTCGCCGGGGCGCCGGAGGCCGTGCGGGCCAGGTACGGTTCAGCGGACGAGTTCATGCTGCATCTCCTTGATCGTTCCAAGCCGCACGGGGACCGGGACATCCTCGTCTCCACACGCATCCTGGGAGAGGACGTCTCCGGGGAACAAGCAACCTTGCGGGTCGAGTGGAACTGGGCTGACGGCAGCACGACCACGGGGCCGATGAGCTTTGTCCAAATCGGCAACGATTGGCGCCAGGCGCTAAACTTCGACCCTCCCGCCCTCGGCAAGATGAGCACAGGGCTTCAGCAAGAGGGATCTGCTTTGAAAGATCAGCCCGGGGGCAATTGAGCCGCCCAGCCCGGCCCAGTGGCGCTCGGCTGCAAGGGAAGTCCAAGAGATCGTTCGCGGCTCGACATCATCGATCAGCGGGCACTAACTGCTCGACCGAAGTCCGCCTCATGGCGCACTCGCCATTCCAGTGGCCGGTCTGAAGAACCGTTCAGTCTCGGCCGGTGTCGAACAAGACGGGCAATGGACACCTTCTGCGTGACCGGCGTGGCGCCTCAAGCAGATCCCATGCGGTGCTGCAATTCCGAGAGGGTGCGGGTCATGCTGAGGCGCGCGCCGTTCTTCAAGATAAGGCAGAACTCCCCGGGAGCCACCAAGGGCTCCACGCGCACGATGCGGTTGAGGTTGACGATGGCCGACCTGCTGATGCGCATGAAACCAAACGGGCCGAGGCGAGCCTCCATCGCGGCCATCGTTTCCCGCACGATGTGCCGATCCTTGCCTGCGTGGAGAATGACGTAATTGCCGGCCGCCTCGACGTGGTCAATTTCCTCGGCCTTGACGAAGAGAATGTGCTCGGCGGATTTGACCAGGATGCGCGGGACGGCAGGTTGCAGATTTCGCAGGCCGGCCAAGAGCGTTCCGAGTCGCGCGTCGGTTCCAGTGCCGGAACGTAGGGCCAATTGTTCGCGCGCCCGTTGCACCGCCTTTTTGAACCGTGCGGTCGAAAAGGGTTTGAGCAGGTAATCCAGGGCGTTGACCTCGAAGGCGCGAATGGCGTGTTCATCGTAGGCGGTGGTGAAAATGACCAAGGGCATCGCTTCTGGCTCGATGGCCTCGAGCACGTCAAAGCCGCTGAGCTCGGGCATTTGCACGTCCAGAAACAGCAGATCCGGCCGGTGCCGTTCCACCGCGCGGACGGCAGAGGCGCCGTCGGCGCACTCCCCGGCAATCCCCACGTCCGGCTCTTCAGCCAGGAAAGCTTTAATCCCTTCCCGGGCGAGAATCTCGTCATCCACGATAATCGCCCGGATTTTCATTGGGCGGTTGGGTCCGCTTGTGAGCAAATCCGCGGGGCACCCAAGACGGCTGGGTCAGTCCTCACTTTTTCTGCGCAAATGGAAGGCGAAGTGGCGGAGAGAGGCGTAGGATGGACCCCGCCCGCGCCGCGTCGCAGCGGGATTTCCACACTGACCACCACGCCGCCTTCGGGACTCGGTTCAAATTCAAGTCTGTGCTCGGGGCCATAGAGCGTTTCCAGGCGGGCCTTGAGGTTCTTGAGGCCGATTCCAACGCCATCACCGTCCCCTTTCCGCCCGCCGGACAAGCCGGTTCCATTGTCCTCCACGATCAGCTTCAGACGCTTCGCTTGCGGCTGGACCACGACACGGACCAAGCCGGGCCTCAGGGAAGTCTCAATACCGTGACGGATTGCATTTTCCACCAGCGGTTGTAGGAGCAGTGCCGGGACCAGGCAACCCAGGGTCTCTGGTGCGATCACCTCCTCGAAACACAGGCGGTCGCCCAGGCGGGTTTGCTGGATTTCAACGTAACGCCTCAGGAATTCCAGGTCCTCACCGAGTGTGACTTCCGCTTGTGTCGATTGGCGGAGGGCCAACCGCAATAACTCGCTGAACGATGCCAGGGCGTCCCGAGCCGCCCGGGCGTCGCGAACCAGCAGCGTAGAGATGGCGTTAAGCGCGTTGAACAAAAAATGGGGGTTCAATTGTGCCTGGAGCGCGCTCAGCCGCGCCGCGGTGAGTTGAGCCTCCAAAGCCTCCGCCCGTCTCTCCCGCTCTTTTGACCGGCGCTGGAGCTGGACCGTTTGCACCAAACCGACCAGGCCCGCATACACGAACAGGCTGAGCAGGTCAAAGGGGCTGCGCACGAGGCGTCCTCGCGCGGCGACCCCGCCATAGGTATGAG
>JBJKSV010000662.1:0-2976 GCA_046703605.1 Limisphaerales bacterium | reverse complement strand
CACGGATATTGGGGACCTCATAGATGTAGGGCATGCGAATCTCGGCGCCGCCCCCGCCGCCTTCGGTCACGCCGCCGCTACCGATGCCAGCGGTGCCGTAATTGTCCATCTGGAAGGCATGGAGTTTGCCCTCGGCGGTGGCGCCGAGCTTGAGTTGCTGAAAGCTGGAAGGGCGATTGCCCACAGCCAGGGCCTCGTCGAAACGCGGCAGCATCAGCTTGACCGGCGCTTTGGCTTCTTTGGAAAGGCGCGCCGCCACCGCGCCCTCGACGCCAGGACCAAACTTCGAGCCAAAACCGCCACCCATGTACTCGGAGATGACGCGGACCTGGCTCTGGGGAACCTCCAGGTTGCTCGCCAACCCCTCGCGGACGCTGGTAATGCCTTGGGTGGATGACCACGCAGTCAGACCCTCTTCGGTCCAGGAGACAGTGTTTCCATGGGTCTCCAGGCAGTTATGGAGCTGTACTGGCGTCGTAAAGAACCCCTCCACCACAGCCGCGCATTCGGCAAAGGCCTTGTCCACATCGCCGTGCTCGTCGAGCCTTGGCCTCGAGAGGTTGGGGACATTCTCCCAGACGCGCGGGGAGCCTTCCTCCTTCGCATCTTCTTCATGCACAACGAACGGCAGTGGCCGGGCTTCGACCTCGATGGCGCGCAGGGCATCCAGGCAGGATTGCTGGCTGGTTCCAGCCACCGCGGCCAATTCCTCGCCGTAATAGCGGACCGTTCGGGGGCAGTCGCGAACAAGAATGGCAGCCTTGATGCCCGGCAGCTTTCTGGCCTTTTCCAGGTCGATCTTCGTGACCGTCGCCTTCGGCCACTTCGAGCGAAGAATCATCCCGTAAAGCCATCCGGACGGCTGAACATCGGACGTGTATTTGGCGGCGCCACTGACTTTGGCCGGGCCGTCGATGCGGCGAGTGTGACCCCCGATATAGGTGTGTTTTTCAGGCCAGCTTGGCATAAGGAATCACCTCGGTTTTAGTCGCAGTTATGGAAACGCCAGCGGCCCGCAAAGCGGCGCGCAAGACACGCGGATAGGTTCCGCAACGACAGAGATTGCCCGAACAGGCATGACGAACCTCCTCCGCACTCGGCTTTGGATACTGGTTGAGCAGGCCGGTCACGCTCATGATAAAGCCCGGAGTGCAATACCCGCACATCAGGGCGTCTTCCTCGATGAAGGCACGCTGGACGCCGGTCAACTCGCCGTTCCCGGCCAACCCCTCGATGGTCGTGATGGCGTGGCCTTGTGCGTCGATGGCCAGCCTCGAACAGGAATAAATTGGCTTGTCGTCCATGAGGACAGTGCAGGCGCCGCAGGTGGCACGGTCGCAGACCTCCTTTGAACCGGTCAGGTTGCAATGGTCGCGCAACGCTTCAAGGAGGGTCACTCGGGGTTCGACCTCCAGCTTCAATAGCTTGCCATTTACCTGAAGGGTAATCGGGACTGCGCCAGGGCCATACACCGGCTCGGCGTTTGCCTTTTGGAGTTCCTTGGCGACAGTCTCGACCTGCGCCGTGGCTGCGGCGGCGGCCGTCGCCCCGAAGCTCTTTAGAAAAGCGCGCCTCGAAACCGTAAAGCCGTCCTTTGCGGTTGATTCGTTCATATCACTTGGATCTAGAAGACACTCTTACACCCGCTATGCGGTCGGCGCAAGGGCGACAGCTAAACTTTGTTTTCTGCGGGTGGGATAACCTCTCGCTAGAGTCCTTGAATTCCAAAACAGGTTGTGGACAGGTCAAGTTTGGCGGCGTCTGCAGCGAGGGCGAAGCGGTCTGCGGCTCCCCCGGCGGCATTTTTCATTAGGCATTGGGGATTTAGCATTATTCATTGGCACTGGCCAATGCCTAATGCCTAATGCTCAATGCTCAATGCTCAATGAGACGGGAAAAGCGGTCTGAGCGTCCCCTCGCTAGATCTTCACCGTCTTCTTCGGCCGGTGCCGGACCTGTTGCCGGATCTTTCCCATCTGGCCGGCGAGTGTTTGTTCAACGACCTCATGCCAGACCCGGCGGCATTCGCAGCTTTTATTAGGGCATTTTGCAAGAAAGGCCAACTGTTTGCGCCGAGCCCGGACCAATGTATTGAGGCGAATCAATTCTGCTTCGAGTTCCAGGATCTGGCTCTGTTTACTTTTCATTTACAATGGTCTAAAAGTGACTCTTGATAATAACGTGTGCTATGACAATCTCAATCGACAAACTGGAGGGAGGTCGCACAAATTTGCGGCTGAGCTGCATTAGCTTTCAATGAATCGTCACTCCAAATCATCATGTACTCAAATTCTCTTATGCTGAGCGAGCTGCTTTCGCCCGCCACCATCAACCTCAACCTGCAAAGCGCTAATCGCGATTCAGTTCTCGAGGAACTGGCAAACCAAATCCCCCAACTGGCCGGCCAGCCCCAGGGCCGCCAGACCCTCTTGCGCGCCTTGCGTGAGCGCGAGCAACTGCACAGCACCGGCATCGGGGATGGCATTGCCCTGCCGCACGCGCGCAACGCCCTGGTTGGGCTTGTTGAACACTCCGTTATTGTCTTTGGCCGCCATCCGCACGGCATTTCCTACGGCGCCATTGATGCCGTCCCCGCGCGGCTCTTTTTCCTGCTCGTCGCACCCACCGTGACCCAGCATTTGGCCATCCTGGCCCGGCTCAGCCGCCTGCTTCACGATCCGAAACTGCGCCAGGAATTGTTGACGGTCGAGCGCCCGGACCAGGCGATCGAGCTGATTCGCAAGGCGGAGACCAAAGAACGCGGGGGGGCAGCCTGACGCCCCCGACCTGTCCGCCCCGTCCGGCTTCTCAGCCCGGTCGGACCTCCCCCTTAAAGCCCGTTTGGCGGAGGGCCTCGAACAGCACAAGGGCCACACAATTGGACAAGTTCAACGACCGGGACTTGGGGTTGAACATCGGGATGCGGAGCCACTGAGCGGGATTCTCTTTGAGGAGTTTCTTGGGCAGGCCGGCCGT
>JBJKSV010000661.1:0-3272 GCA_046703605.1 Limisphaerales bacterium | reverse complement strand
GGATTGCGCCATCGGGGTCGAGCCTCACGCCCTGGCGCCGATAAGCCCAGCACATGTAGCTGACGCTGACGAAATAGGAGGCAGGCAGCCGGTTGAGCATGCCGATGCGGGCGCCCAGCAGCGTGGTTTTGCCGCCAAAACCCATCGGGCCGATGCCCAGTTTGTTGGCGGTCTCGACGATGTCCTGTTCGAGCCGGTTTAGTTCCGGGTTGGGGTTGGGTTCATCGAGCCGGCGCAAGAGCTGTTGCTTGGAGTGCACGTAACCGGAGGCGCGGTCGCCGCCGATGCACACGCCGAGGATACCGGGGCCGCAGCCTTTGCCCTGCGCCTGAAGGACAGCGTCGAGGATGACTTTCCGGCAGCCGTCCAGGTCGCGGTTGGCTTTGAGGGGCGTGTTCGGCAACGAGTATTGCGTGCCGACGTTTTCGCAACCGCCGCCCTTGAGGATCAGTCGCACCCTGATCTCCGGCGAACGGTGCTGATGAAAGTGGATGGCGGGCGAGCCTGGCCCGACGTTGGTGCCGTCATTCGAGCCGCTCAGCGAAGCGCCGGAGTTCTGCCGACCGTAACCCGTCCGGGTCGCGGTGGTGACGGCTTCACGCGCCTGCTCCTAGAAGCCGAGCTGATCGAAGCCAACGGGGCAGTCGATGTAGAAGATAATGCTGCCGGTATCCTGGCAGATCGGTTGGGATTTCTTTTTTGCCAGGGCGATATTCTGGTCGATGATCTTCATCGCGCTCTCGGCTATCGTTCCCTGTTTCTCGCGCTCCAGGGCGGCCAGAATTGCCTGATGCACATCGTCGGGAATCTCCGCCGAGGTGCGGCGGTCCTGTTCGAGCAGCGAATCGGCGAACATTGTCATGAGCCGAAGGCTAAGGAGGTTTGGGCGCGGAGTCAATAATGGCACCTGATCTTCGAGGCAACATCCCCGAATGCCGGAGGGGCTTAGGTGGGTGGCTGAATGCGTGAAAATCACGCAAAAAAATGCGTGAAAATCACGCATTTTTGAACCCGGTTCGTCCTCTGCCTCTTTCACAGACGAAGAGAACAAAGAAAATGCAGAGACCTTGAGTAAGTCGCTCGCGGGCCGAAATTTACAGAAAATGGGCGGATTTCAAGCGTTTTTGCCGGGAAGAGCTTGAACGAAGAGGGAGGCGATAGGGCGCAAAGTTGGCGCAGAGTACAAGCCTGGCATTGGAAGTGCTTAATGATTGTTCGTTAGTCTGGTTTTAGTTCTAGTTGGTTAGTTTGTTAGCCAGTTTGGTTGGTTGGTTGGTTGTTCCCCCTGTGCCGGTCTGGCCGAAAGGTCAGGCCGGCACGGGGCGTTTTTGCCCAGACGAAATGGGCGCTCACGTTGGCGAATTGGCATGAAAGCTACCCGTTCGCTCCCGGTTCGCGCCGGCCTCTATGCTCCATGGTTTATTCCCCGTGACCTCGAGATGTAACTTTTGGCGGGGTTCCGGCTCAATTCGAAGTGAGACGCGATGCAGGCCGGAGACTCGGATGAGGAAGCCGGCTTGGAAAACCGAACCGAAAGTGATGTTTTTATGGAAATGATCATTCGCAGGTTTGCCGGGAGCTTCATCCTGGTCAGCCTCTTGTTGGCGCACTACCATAGCGGATACTGGCTTTGGTTCACGGCATTTGTCGGATTCAATTTGCTCCAGTCTTCGTTTACGAATTTCTGCCCCCTGGAGATCATTCTCCGAAAGGCGGGTGTGGGAGTGAAGGGGGCGGTGGGGGAAAAGGCAGTGGATTCCTGCAGCACCAGATGAAGGCGATGCGGTCGCGGTTGTTCTTGAATCTGCATGGCACGGTTGCCGCCCTGGCAGCGGCTTGGGCTTTGCTCCCGGGTACGGGGTTCGCGGCCCAACCGTGGACGCTCCAGCGCGCTATCGAGCAGGCCTTCGCCGCCAATCCCGACGCTCGGTTGGCTCAGCATCGCATCGAAGCCGCCCAGGCCGAGCTGCAGCAGGCCAACTCCGCTTTCTGGCCTCACGTTCAACTTCAGTCCAGTTATACGCGCACGGATAACCCGATGCTCGTTTTCGGGAGCATCCTGAATCAGCGGGCCTTCAGTCCGTCGCTCAATTTCAACGACGTTCCCGACGTGGACGACATGAACGTGAGGGGTGTGCTCACCCAACCGCTCTATGCAGGGGGGCGGATCTCCGCCGGACGACAGGCCGCGAAGGCCAACACGGCGGCGGCGCAGGCTGATGCCCAAGCGGTGCGCAACAACCTGGCATTCGAGGTCGCCAGCACCTTCCACACGGTTCTCAAGACGCGCCAGTTCATCCAGGCCGCCGAAGCGGGCGTGCGGTCCTTCGAGACCAACCTGGACATCGCCAAGCGCCGTGTGACCGCCGGCACGGCCCTCAAAACGGACGTGCTGGACATGGAGGTGCGACTGGCCCAGGCGCGCGAAGACCTGGTCCGCGCCCGCAACGCCAACGCCCTCTCGGAGCGGGCGTTGCGGACGATTCTAGGGATTCCGGCGACTGATAAAGGCCAGTTTACCGTGGCCGACAGCGCGCCGGAAGTCAGCGCGCCTTCCCAAAACGATTTTTCGGCCCGTCCGGAACTGCGCGCCCTTTCCGAAAAAGAACGCGCCGCCCAGGCAGCGGTTCGGCAGGCGCGCGCCGGCTACCGCCCCAGCGTTAGCGCTTTTGGCCGGCTCGATTACGATTACGGCTGGAGGACTGAGGGCGATGGCAAGAGCTACACCGCAGGGGTGATGGCTCAATGGGATATCTGGGATGGCAAGCTGACTCGCGGGCGCGTCAGGGAGGCGCGGGCGAACCTGGATGCCGTGCGGGAGCAGGAGCGCAAACTCCGGCTGGGAATCGATCTGGAGGTGGAGCAGGCGCGGCTCCAACTGGAAGACGCCACTCAGCGGCTGGCCGTGACCAAAGCCGCGGTCGCCGAGGCGCAGGAGAGCGCCCAACTGACCCGCGCCCGGTTCGCGCAGGGGCTGATGCTTTCCACCCAGCTTATCGATGCCGATACGGCGCTGATTGGGGCGCGCGTGCGCCGCGCGCAGGCGGAGGCGGACAAAGCCATCGCCATCGCCGCATTACGCAAGGCCCTGGGCCTTCCTCAACTGACCTCCGTACCATGAATAGAATGAGACTCGTAAAACATTCGATTCCGGTCTTCGCCCGAATGCTTCACACGCGGGCAGGGCGCGCAGTCCTCTGCGCGCCGCAGCACTCTAGAAATGCCGCCGATTGTGCGGATGGCGGCGCGCAGAGGACTGCGCTCTTTACCCA
>JBJKSV010000660.1:0-8732 GCA_046703605.1 Limisphaerales bacterium | reverse complement strand
TGACCGCTCCGAGCCGCTAAGCTGGAGGCTCACGTTGCCGGGCTCTCATGAGCCACGGAGGCGCATTGCTCGCTGCTTCGTCACGCCCCGTTGCTCTCGACTGCCGGTCTCCCGCCTATGGGCTACGGTCTCATAGTGGAGGTCGCCGCGATTGTCCTCGCTGCCGTTTACGTTTTCGCAACGGAGGCTTCCATCTGGTTAAAGGTCCTGGTGGTGAGCCTGCTGCTCGCGTCCTTCGAATGGAGATATGGGTTTTTCCTTCGCGCGGGTCTCGCGGTTGCCCTCTCACTTTACTTTTCCTATGTCAAGGCCCGTAACAACGTGATGTGATCGGTGCGTGGTGATGATTTTCATCAGGCTACGGGGCCTGGTTGTCCACTCCTTTTCAACGGCTAGATCACCGGGATTTGAATTCTCTTTGCCCGTTCGTTGAGCAACGCCGCGTATCTCTGTTTCGCGCCGGTCGAGAGGAAGCTGTGATTCAGCAGTTCGCGCCAGACGGGCATGGCCTTGGCGAGTCGGGACATTACATCCTTCAAGACCCCTTCGTTAATCCGCAGGCGCTCGCGGGCATAGTATCTCAGAAGATCATTGCGAGTGAGCCGTAATTTCTTCCCTCTGATCGGGAGCGCCAACTCCTCGTTCGCGGCCTCGAGCGCGATTGTCGTGTTCAGGAAATCATAAGCCGGGGCGAGCTCGACCTTTTCACTGCGGGTGATCAGCGAGAAATTCTTGAGGTGCATATCTTCATTGCCCACCAAAAAGCTGAAGAGAGTTCGCTCCAGAAGTTTTACCCGCTCAAGGGCGGGAAACGTGCAAAACTGGTCGATGATGGCCGCAACTTTTTCCATGGAGGAATTGTACTTGGTTTCACGGCTCTCACCGCTGAGCTGGGCAAAATCCTCGACTGGCAGCCGCTTCGGTCCCTCGCGGTCAAACCGCTTGATGAAGTAGGTGTGGGAACCATCAACCGAACTGAGGAGACCGTGGACCGGCACCTCAATGCCCACTGCGGCGGCCATCCGCATGGTCACATCCTCGTTTTCCGGCAGTTCGGGGAAATCCAGGCTTTGGGGCTTCAAGATGTACTGTCCGCCTCGATTCACCAACTCGAGGCGCTGCTCCGTAATGCGCAGGACTGCGCTGAGTTTCAACTGCAGCCCCTGGATCGACATTTTGCCGGCGCGCTTGATGGCCTCTTGGCGTTGCTCCTGCGCGGTGAATGGGAGCGGCGCCAAGGATGCCAAGTTCCGATTCAGCAACCTCAATCCTTTATGCGAGTAAACCGCTCCCTCGGGCAAAGGCTCGTAGGTGATGGGACAGCGGTTCATCGCACCTCGCTGATGGTCAGCGATCCGACGACGTCCTCGCCCACAGTGACCAGTTGTTTAAACAGGTCCTTGTTGTCAATCTTGCACTGCCGCAGCAATGCCTCGAGCGATACGCCCTCGGGGAGAAGCCCCTCAAAAATGAGTGGAAACCTGTCAAACTCATAGGGAGCCTCGCGCACCGGCAAGGCAAGGGAAATTGGCTGGCCTCGATAGTCGGATGCGTAGGTGAACCGGTAGTGAGTCCGGTCGAGCTCCTCCAGAATCCCCGCCGGTGTTCCCTGCTGGCAAACTTCGGCCTTTCTCATCTCGACGCCGTAGGGTTAGCCTGTTCCTTCTCGCGCCGCTCCAGGACCGGGCTTTGGAGGACGAACTTGATGTTCAGAGCTCCCAACACCTTCTTCAAGGTGTCGAGTTGCACGGACTCCTTACCGTGTTCGATATCGAAAACAGCGGTTTTACCGACGCCGGCCAGCTTGGCTAATCCGGTCTGGCTGAGGCCGCTTAAGCGGCGATGATCTCGCACGATGTCCTTTAAATCATGATTCATATACCGCTATGTCGGTAATAATTCCTGCGCCAGACCCAGTGTCCGATGCCTGACTGAGGTTGGCAAGTGTTTTTACCGCTAAAACGGTAGCTTACTGCGCAGTTGCCAGGTTCGGACAAAAACAGAGCTGGTGTGGAGCATCTCCCTGACGCACCTCTCAGCCCGGCACCAGCACGGCCGCGCCGCTACACTATCCTGTCCGCAACCGGGTTAATGCCTCATTCGCCTCGGAGAGCGGAAGCGTCTCCACCTGGGTCTTTACGGGGATTTGGGGCGCGATGGCGAAGAACTCGCGCGCATCCTCTCGCGTCAGGTTTGCCACCGAACAGATGACCCGCTCCTCCCAAAGCAGTTCGTATCGAAACGACGGAATCTCGCTCATGTGGATGCCGCCGCAGACCACGACTCCGCCTTTGTCCACCGCGGCGAGAGCCAAAGGCACCAGAGCGCCCACCGGCGCGAAAATGATCGCCGCATCGAGCCGCTCTGGCGGGGCCTGGTCCGACCCGCCTGCCCACACGGCGCCAAGTGAGCGGGCGAACTCCTGGGCCGCGGCGTCGTTTGGGCGCGTGAAGGCGTAAATCTCCCGTCCCTGAAACCGGGCAACTTGCGTGATGATATGAGCCGCCGCGCCGAAACCATAAAGGCCGATTTTCTCTGCCGCCCTGGTCTTGCGCAGTGAACGGAAGCCGATGAGACCGGCGCAAAGCAAAGGCGCCGCCTCGGCATCGCTATAGGAACCAGGCAACGGAAAACAAAAACGCTCATCCGCCACAGTGTATTCGGCGTACCCGCCATCCCGGTTGTACCCGGTGAACTGGGCCTGGTCGCAGAGGTTTTCCATGCCTGAACGGCAATACTTGCACACCCCGCAGGTCCAGCCCAGCCACGGCACTCCAACGCGTTCGCCCGCCTTGAACCGCTCAACCTCTGGTCCGGTCTCTTCCACGATCCCCGCTATCTCGTGGCCTGGGACCAGAGGCAGTTTCGGCTTGGTCAGTTCTCCATCTACGATGTGCAGGTCGGTCCGGCAGACCGCGCACGCGCCAACCCTAATCAGGACTTCTCTCGACCCAGGCTTAGGCACCGCCACCTCGGCCCGCCGCAGGGGTTGTCCCGCCTTCTCCAACACCATCGCAACCATGCCTAAATTGAACCGGGGTTAGGCGGCGCGTCAAGAGCGGTGGCACTCTACGCTCGTCGTCGTGGTCCCCGTTGATTGTCCCTGGACGGGACGGCTCCGCTTGGCTAGAATCTTAACTATGGCAGTTGCGATTCTTGAGATAGCGGAGGTGCGCGAGCGGCTCTCGCCGCTGTCGGTCGAGGAATATCACCGGCTGGACGAGTATAATGAGCGTGGCCGCCGCACTGAGTTGATCCGTGGCATCGTTATTGAGAAAATGTCCAAATCCCCGCTCCATCGTCTTACCACGTCGCTGCTCTATGATCGCCTCTCGGCACAATTGCCCAAAGGGTACTCGATTTGGAAAGAAGAGCCGCTCACTTTCCTCGATTCCGAGCCGGAACCGGACATCTCGATAACGCGTGGCGAGAGGCGTGACTACGCCCTGGGGCATCCTGTTTCGGCCGAGCTCGTCGTTGAGGTCGCCGTATCCAGCCCCGACCTCGACCGCGCCAACGCTGACCTCTACGCCGAAGCCGGCGTGAAAGAATATTGGATAGTGCTGGCCAGCGAGCGGCGCGTGGAAGTTTACCTCCGGCCGGTGCAGGGGCGCTACCTGGAGCGGCGGGTCTGCGGCTCCGAGGAGCTACTGGAGTGCGTGGCCGTGACCGGGATGCGCCTGAGAGTGAAGGATGTCTTTGTTTGACGAGGCAGGCCCCTCGGACCCCTTCGTCCTGCGACAACAAGCTGGACCTGCTTCCAGGTGCTGGATAAGAGCCTCTTCAGAAGGGCAATGGCCCAACGAAATTCTTGACTTCGCATCGGTTCCGCAGAAGCTCGTGCCATGCACCATTTGCACACCCGTGACGCAAGAACCGAAGGACAGATGATGAAGACACCCGCCTTACCCACGCTCCTGCTCTCCCTATGCTTTCTCGTGCCGGGGCTCTCCGCCCAGGCTGGCCAAACGGTCTGGCTCTCGTCGCTGGATCTGTCTTGGGTGACCCAGGGCTGGGGCGAGCCGGAAGCCAACCAGTCGGTGGGCCGTCATCCGCTGACTTTGAAGGGACAGGTTTATCGCCATGGGCTCGGCACCCATTCCCCCGGATTGATCGTCATTGATCTCAAAGGCGGCAGCGACCGCTTTTCAGCAATCGTGGGCATTGACGATGAAGTCCCCCGCGGCAAAGGCAGCGCGGAGTTCGAGGTGCTCAGCCCGAAGAAGAATGTCCTCTGGCCAATCCTCTGGCGGAGTGGCGTCATGCGTCGGGGTGATGCACCAAAGCGGGTGGATTTGGATACAAAGGGCCTTTCCCAAATCGCCTTGCGCGTGACTACGGGCGGCGACGGCTTCGACTACGACCACGCCGATTGGGCAGACGCCAAGTTCGATGTCTCGGGCCCCGCTCCCCAGACAACGGTCTGGACCTCGCGCCAGTTGTCCATCGACACGTCCCCGGCGCCCGAACCACCCGAAATTCATGCTCCCTTCATCGTGGGCGTCCGGACCGGCACACCTCTGATCTGGACGGTGCCCGTCTCAGGCGAACGTCCCCTGAGTTTTTCCGCAAACTCGCTGCCGGAGGGCCTGGCTCTCAATCCAATGACCGGCACTCTCACCGGCACACTTCTCAAGAGCGGAGACTACCCGATTCGGATAACGGTGGAGAGCCATGCCGGCCATGATGAGCACGTCATCCATGTTGTTGCAGGTGAAAAAATCGCGCTGACGCCTCCCATGGGTTGGAACAGCTACGACAGCTTCGGCGACAACGTTACTGAAGAGGAAGTCATGGCCAACGCGCGCTACCTGGCAACCAAAATGCAGCCCTTTGGCTGGGACACCGTCGTTGTGGATTATCGTTGGTACGACCCCGGCGCGCATGACAACAATCCCAATGGCCGGAGAGGGGCCAAGCTCGCCATGGACGCCTTTGGCCGGCTGCTGCCTGCTCCGAACCGCTTTCCGTCCACCGCGGTTGGCGAGGGATTTAAGCCCATGGCCGACCGCATTCACGCCCTGGGCCTTAAGTTCGGCATCCACATTATGCGTGGAATTCCGCGCAATGCCGTGAAGGCGAACTTGCCCATCAACGGCTCGGATTTTACCGCCTTGGCCGCCGCCAACACCAACAACAACTGTCCCTGGTGCCCGGATATGTTCGGCGTTCGGGGTAATACCCCCGCCGGCCAGGCCTATTACGATTCCATCTTCCGGCTCTATGCCTCCTGGGGTGTGGACTATGTCAAGATGGACGACACCTCCTCACCCTATCACAAAGACGAAATCGAGGCCGTGCGCCGGGCGATTGACAAATGCGGACGTTCCATCGTGTTCAGCCTCTCGCCGGGCGAGACTCCGTTTGCGGACGCGGCGCACGTCGTTCGCCATGCCAATCTCTGGCGCGTTTCGGGCGACTTCTGGGATAACTGGGGTTCGTTGGACCACGAATTTACGCTCGGCAAACGCTGGCAGGACTACCCGGGACCGGGCCATTGGCCGGATGCGGACATGTTGCCGCTGGGCCATCTCTCAATTCATGGCCGCAGTGTTGGTCCCGACCGTCGAACCCATTTCACCAGGAACGAGCAGATCAGCCTGCTCTCCCTCTGGGCGCTCCTGCCTTCCCCGCTTATGATGGACGGCAATCTCCCCGACAACGACCCCTGGACATTGGCACTGCTGACCAATCCGGAAGTCCTCGCCGTCAGCCAGGACGCCCTCGGCGCGGCGGGCCACCCCGTTACACAATCGGCAGATTCGGCGATTTGGTCCAGGAAACTGGCGGACGGCTCAATAGCGGTCGGCCTCTTCAATCGTGGTGATCTGGACCAGAGCCTTCGGGTGAACTGGTCGCAGCTTGGCCTCTCGGGCCCTTACCATCTGCGGGACCTCTGGTTGCGGAAGGACCTGGGGCGGGCGGATCGTGGCTTCCAGGCAACCGTCCCTGGCCACGGTGCCATTCTTCTCAAGGTGAGCAGGGCCGATTTGCGATTTTAAATTTGCGATTTGCAGTCAGACGGGTCGGAGGCGTCAGACGCGTCTGACAGGCACGCGCAAATCCGCCGAGCTACTTAGTCCCGGAGCCGCCATTTCCGCAACCGGAGGGCATTTCCGATGACAACGAGGTCTGAAAAGCCCATGGCGGCGGCGGAGAACACGGGACTCATAAAACCGAGGGCGGCCAGCGGGATGCCAATGATGTTGTAGATAAAGGCCCAGAAAAAGTTCTGTTTGATCGTCGCCAGAGTGGCGCGGGCCAAGCCGAGGCTCTCGGGCACCGCCTCGATTTCCGAGTTCAGCAAAATGATATCGGCCGCTTCGCGGGCCAGGTCGCTGGCGCGGCTGACGGCGATGCCGAGATCGGCCTGTTCAAGGGCCGGCGCATCGTTGATCCCGTCCCCGACAAACGCCACACGCTCGCCCTCCGCCTGAAGCTTGGCGACAAACTCCGCCTTTTGCTCTGGCCGGACCTCGGCAAAGACATTGTTCGCGCCGATGCCGGCCTGTTTGGCAATACTCGCGGCGGTCCTTGGATTATCGCCGGTCACCAGATAGGTCTTGAGCGCTTGGCGCTGAAGTTTCCGAACGACTTCGAGTGCCCCCGGTTTGAGAGTATCCTTGACGGCGAAAAGTCCCCGGAGGGATTGCCCCGCCGCCATTCCAACGACGGTGGCGCCCTGCGCTGACCATTCTTCGATGAAATCTCGGCCCAGGGCCAAATCCACCTGGGCATCGCGTAGCCAGCGCAATGAGCCAAGGCGCAAAGTGGCGGCGCTCTGCCCCGGCCCGGCGTTGGAGTTTCCCGGCAATTGAACCTGGGCCTGCACTCCAGCACCGCGGACTTCCTCCCATCCTGGCAGCTCGGTTCCGTTCCTGGAGAGCCTGGCGATGGCCTGACTGACAGGGTGGGTGGAGTGCTTGGCTAGACTTGAGGCTAGTTGGAGCAGGTCGGCGCCGTCACGGCCCGACTCAGAGGCCGCGTTTGCGGGACTTCCCTGGCCTTTGACGCCTGGAGCCGCCCACCATTTCACCGCCTCCGGTCTGCCAACGGTGAGCGTGCCGGTTTTGTCGAAGAGGACGGCGGTGATGTTGCCGGCCTTCTCAAGGGCCACACCGTCGCGGATAAGGATGCCGCGCTGGGCGGCAGCATTCGAGCCGGCCATGATAGCGGCGGGCGTTGCCAAGCCCATTGCGCAAGGGCAGGCGATGATGAGGACAGCGGCGGCGATGATGAACCCGGCGGCCAGTGCGCCGGCGGGCGGCGCGCTCATCCAAAGGAAACGCCCCAGCCAGGCATGAACGGCGCCGGCGGATGCTGGCGCCAACCCCCACCATAGTCCGGCGGCCAAGGCTATTGTAACAACGATGGGGACAAACACGCTGCTGACCCGATCCCCGATCCGCTGGATATTGGCGCGGCTGCTCTGTGCCCGCTGCACGGCGGCTATGACGTGTGCCAGCGCCGTTTCTTCGCCGGTCGCCGTCACTCGCATGACCAGGCGCCCGTTGAGGTTGACGGTTCCCGCGTAGAGCGGATTGCCGCCGGCCTTTTCAACCGGAGTCGATTCCCCGGTGAGCATCGATTCATCCACCGTCGAGTTGCCTTCGGCCACCTCCCCATCCGTCGGGACGCTATCCCCAGGGCGAAGGGCGACCCTGGCCCCGCTCTGCAGCTCAGAGACGGGAACTTCCTTCTCAGCCCCATCGCCTTGGATGAGGCGGGCCTGTTGCGGAGCGAGGTTGAGTAATTGGCGCAGCGCGCTGGAGGCTCGCACGCTCACTCGCGATTCCAGCCAGTGGCCAACGCTGATCAGGGTGATAATCGCCGCCGCCTCCATGAAATAGAGGTGCGCGCCTGAGCCGCTGAACAAGGCCCAGGCGCTGTAGGCATAAGCGGTCGTTGATCCCAGGGCGACCAGCGTGTCCATATTCGAGCGTCCGGCTTTGATCTGGCCCCAAGCGCCGATGTAGAACCGAGCGCCGGCGAAAACCTGCACGACGCTGGCGATGGCGAAGGACGCCCAGCGGAACCAGGGCGCCGCGCCGAGGCCAAGGGCCCATTCTCCTATCATCAGCGGGACGGTGCCCAGGATGCCAATCCACAGGTTCAGTCGCCACGTCGAGAGCTTGTGGCGGCCGGCATCGGGGTTCTGCGCGTCCATTGTCTTTGCGCCATAGCCCGCCTCTTCCACAGCCTTGATGAGGGTCTCAGTCGGCGGCTCCCCCTCCGGTTGCCACCGCACCGAGGCCCGTTGGGAATCGAGGCTGACGCTGGCGCTTTGAACCCCTGGCACCTGTTGAAGGGCCTCGAGGACGTGCCGGGCGCAATTACCGCAGGTCATGCCGCTGACCGAGAGTTCGGTCGTCCTGCGGCGGGACGATTGAGCCGTTTGTCGACTCTTGGTCTGTGTTGTCTGCTCAACGGACATACATATAACTGGCGTAGTATCCATGGCGCGCGCGTGTTGGGCTCATAATGATCTGACCTGACCGGTTAAGTTCCACCTTGAAAGGCAGGTCTTGGAATTTTGGATCATCGCACAGTTCCACCCACGTCATGCGAAGTTCCTACCAAGCGAAAGCCCGAGGCGCAACCCGCGGCTCAGACCAGGGCCACCTGGTGCTCGTGCAACCAGTTCACCGCAGCGTCATTGTCACTCAGTCCGCCAAGGGGACCGGCCTTCAGCTTGGCTCGCAGGCATCCACGGTCGAACAGCGCCAAGCAGG
>JBJKSV010000659.1:0-2974 GCA_046703605.1 Limisphaerales bacterium | reverse complement strand
GTGCTGGGTATCGACGGCGCGGGGCAGCCAGAACGGGAGCGTATCGTTAAGCAAGCCGTCGCGATAGATGGCAAGCAGTTCATCGAGATGAAATCGCATGTTGTTATCCTACCTTGCCTGATGCCCGGCAGCCCATGACGCATTCGCGTCAGGTCTTAGAGCAAATTGGTGACCAGGTTCGTTTTGGCTCTCAATCAGGAGCTTGTCTGCGTTGGGCAATTTCATTGGGATGCACGGCTCGAAAGAGATTGCCACTCCAAAGCCACATTTCAATCGCAAATGACGAGGCGGCGGCGGCGCTGGCGGCGAGCGGGGCGTTGCCGGAGAATGTGAATTGCGCGGTCAAGAGCAGTTTTCTTTTGAGCTTCCTGGAATCGGTGTCGGACGTGGAGGCCAAGCTCAAGGCGCCGAACACCAAGGGGGGAAAGTTTGAGGACGTGGTGAAGCAGGCGCAGGACGCAGCGGTGGTGGTGTTGGTGTATTGATCTACGGGCACCAAAACGGGCGCCACACGAGTTAAGATGGGCAGTGGAGGAGTAGTGGCGGATTATGCTTGAGCAGCCGGTAAAATCCGGCATGTTGGAGGTGCAAATGCGGTGGAAAATGGCCGACGCCGAGCCGAAATCCGCGTCGGAAGTGCCAGGAGGCGCCCTGCGGAGGACGTGATGCGAGATGCTCTGCGCGAGACCTCGTGAAACCGACTGGTTAGATTAGGTGCCATCGATGTCAATAACTGAAAAAAGCGAATCCAAACCTGCGCCGCCGCCGGTCGAAAAGATCCGGGTGAAGGTGAATGGGAATGAGGTCGAGGTGCCGAAGCTGACGCCGGATTGGCAAGGCAAGCTGGCGCCCACGACGATGATCCAGGCCTGCGCCGCCGCCAGAGTCGATGTGCCGCACTATTGCTATCATCCCAAGCTGCCGGTAGCCGGCAACTGCCGTATGTGCTTGGTGGAATACGGCACCCAGGCCCTCGGTCCAGACCGCAAGCCGGTTTTCAATCCCGACGGAACGCCAAAGATTGCCAAGGCCCCGCGGCCCGCCATTGCCTGCGCTACGCCAATCACGCCGGGAATGGAGATCTATACGGACACGCCGACCGTGAAGGAGATGAGGCAGGGCGTGCTGGAATTCCTGCTCATCAACCATCCGCTTGACTGCCCGATCTGCGACCAAGCCGGTGAGTGCAAGCTCCAGGAGTACTCCGTCGAATTTGGCCAGTCCGCCAGCCGTTTCGCCGAGCCGAAAGTCCACAAGCCCAAGCGGGTCGATCTCGGCCCCCGCATTGTCCTGGATGATGAACGCTGCATCCTCTGCACCCGCTGCATCCGGTTTACGCGCGAGATAGCAGGCGATGACGCCCTGGGCATTGTCAACCGAGGCAGTTACAACACGCTCACCGCCTACCCCGGCAAGAACTTTGACAATAATTACACGCTTAATACCGTCGATATCTGCCCTGTAGGTGCGCTCACCTCGAAGGATTTCCGGTTTCAGATGCGCGTCTGGTTCCTGAAGGAGACCAAGAGCATCTGCGCCAGTTGCGCCACGGGTTGCAACATCATCATCAGCTCGCGCGAGGACAGGATCTATCGCTACGAACCGCGCGAGAATCCGGGGGTGAACTCGTGCTGGATGTGCGACTATGGGCGGCTTAATTACAAATGGATAGCGCGGGAGGACCGGCTCACGGAATTGCGGAGCCCAAAAGGCCAGGTCGGAATCCGACAGGCCGGGCCGGACGGCCAGAGGGGTGCTCCGGTCAGTCCGCAGGCCAAATGGGGCGTTGTTCTGAAGGAGATTTCTGGAATCCTTCAGCACGGCCAGTCCGGGTCGGTTGCCATTGTCGCCTCCGCCCGGCAAACCAACGAGGAGTTGTATCTGCTGCATAAGCTGGCGCAACGGCTAGGCGCAATGACTGATTCGGCGCCGCGCCTGGCAGAAGGGGATTCGCTGCTTTTGAACACCGACCGGAATCCGAACAGTACCGGGGCGCGGTTGATTGGCATCGCCGCCGAGCCCATGGGATCGAACCTGGCGAAAATCGCCGCGGGCATTCGGGAAGGGCGGGTCAAGACCCTAATTGTCTTTGGTGAAGACGTAACCAAACATGGCCTCGGCGCCGACCTCCTGGGCCAATTGGAATCGCTGATTGTCAGCGATGTTCTGCCAAACGAGACGACTCGCCTGGCCCATTTCCTCCTTCCGGGTTGTGCCTATCCGGAAAAGCGGGGCACATTCACCAATGCCAAAGGGCTGGTGCAGAAGTTTATGAAGGCCATCGAACCGCCTGGAGAGGCCCGTCCGGAATGGGCGTTTTTGCACGAGTTGCTGTTCGATATCGCCGGCCAGGACGGTGCCCGAAGCATCGAGGGCTTGTTCAACCAAATGGCTGCCGAGGTGCCGGCGTTCAAGGGGATGACCTGGGCAGCCCTGGGAGACCTGGGCGCACGCGCAAATACCTGAGGATTTATGACCCCCTTCTCTCAATTCGCGATTTTCAGCGCGATCAAGATCATCTGCGTCTTCGCGGTGACGATGTTTATCGTGGCCTATGCTGTTTGGGTCGAGCGCAAGGTCTCCGCCGCCATCCAGGACCGGCGCGGCCCAAATCGGGTGGGGCCATTTGGCCTGCTGCAGCCCGCGGCCGATGCGGTAAAGGCCTTTTTGAAGGAAGATTTCACTCCGGCACATGTCCGCAAGGTCTATTATTGGCTGGCGCCGGCTATCGTCATGATTCCCAGCCTGCTGACCATCGCCATCATCCCCTTCGGGTCACAACTGGGGCATCAGAAGATGGTCATTGCGGACTTGAACGTGGGCGTGCTTTATACTTTTGGGATTGTGTCGCTGGGGGTTTATGGAATTGTCCTGGCCGGATACGCGGCCAATTCGAAGTACCCGTTCCTGGGCGGCATCCGCTCCAGCGCGCAGTTGATTTCTTACGAGATTGCGATGGGCATGTCGGTAGTTC
>JBJKSV010000658.1:0-8361 GCA_046703605.1 Limisphaerales bacterium | reverse complement strand
CATCTAGCGAGTGCCGCCACGTCTCGGCTGGAAGAACTCGAAACCCGAAATTCGAAACACGAAACAGTCTCAAATGCGTAAGCGTTGGAGGGCTGCTCCGGCTGTTTGCCCGAAGGATTTGGGCTTGCCCCAGCGCCGAAGGGAGCGTTTGCTATGCCCGGAATGAAACCACTGAACATCGGACTGATTGGCTACGGCTTCATGGGCCGAGCGCACTCGAACGCGTATCGCCGGGTTGGGCAGTTCTTCGGCCTCGAATACGAGCCGGTGCTCAAGGCGGTTTGCGCGCGGGACAAGGACAAGCTTAGTGCGTTCGCGCGTCAGTGGGGCTACGGATCTTTCGAGACAGACTGGCGAAAGCTGGTGTCGCGCCCAGATATTGATCTGGTCGATATCGCCTGTCCAAACGATATGCACAAGCCAATTGCGTTGGCGGCGGCAAAGGCCGGCAAGATGATCCTCTGCGAAAAGCCGCTGGCGATGAACTCCCTCGATGGACTGCAAATGGTGCGCGCGGTCGAGAAAGCGGGCGTTCCCAACATGGTCTGGTACAATTACCGGCGCATCCCGGCGGTGACCCTTGCCCACGACCTCGTCGCCGAAGGGCGCTTAGGCCGAATCTTTCATTACCGCGCCCGGTTTTTGCAGGACTGGACAATCTCGAAAGACCTGCCGCAGGGCGGGGCCGCGCTCTGGCGCTTGGACGCCAAAGTTGCGGGCAGCGGTGTGACCGGCGATTTGCTGGCGCACTGCATCGATACGGCGCTTTGGCTCAACGGCGGCATTGACCGGGTCACGGCGATGACCGAGACCTTCATCAAAGAGCGCAAGCACAACCTGACCGGCAAAGTGCAGAAGGTCGGCATCGACGACGCCTGCGCCTTCCTGGCCCGCTTTCGGAACGGCTCGCTGGCAACCTTCGAATCCACCCGTTACGCTCGCGGCCACAAGGCGCTCTACACCTTCGAGATCAATGGCGAACAGGCATCCATCTTCTGGGACCTCCATGATCTCCACCGTCTCCAGTACTTCGACCACCGCGATGAAGGGCGTCTGCGCGGATGGCGCAGCATTCACGTCACCGATGGCGACCACCCTTACATGAGCAAATGGTGGGTGCCCGGCTTGCAGATCGGCTACGAGCATAGTTTCGTCCACCAAGTGGCCGATTTCCTTACCAGCCTGGCCAAGGGCAGGCCGGCCAGCCCCACATTCCGGGATGCCCTGCAAACGCAGGCGGTCTGTGACGCGGTCCTTAAGTCCGCGCGCAGTTCGCGATGGGAGCCGGTCCGGCGTTACTGACACGGGTCCATTCGCATTGAAATCCAGTCCGCTCTCAAGCCATTCCAGGCTCGCCGCTCGTCGCCCCAACGACCAAGATAGATACACAATGCCTAATGACAAATGCCGGCAGGCAATTCGGAGACTCTGCTGCGTGTATGCCACGCCTCCTGCCCTTCAGGGCGCCCTATCCTTGGGCGAGGGGTGCGGTTTGAAGGGCCTGGTTGTGGTAAAGCTGGCCACGCAGATCTGCGTTGGATTGGTCCCCTCGGGCGCCACCACCCACTGCATTCTGGACATGACGACCGGAAAGGCGGAGTTGCGGCCACGATGGACGTAGCGTTTCGTGGTGAGGGCGGCGCCCATCGAATGACTGTTCTGGCGGGTGTAGATGTAATCAACGCGTTTGACCTCGGTGCCGGCGCTGTTGGTGATGGCCACGCGATTGAGCGCCGCATCGTCCCCGAAAAAGAAGCCAAATACCGAACTTAACACCACCCCGTTTGTCACATTGACTAAATCAATCGTGTCGCCAAACGAGCTGCCGTTGAAGTGATAGACCAACGCCAGGTCCTTCAGGGGAGTCACGCCCAGCCTTTGGGCCTCGTCCCGAATAAGCGTCCGTTGAGTGATCAGGTGTGGCACCATGCGGCCCGAGGCATTGGTCTGATAGGAGGTGCCGCGAAGGTTGACGTATAACTCGGTTTGCCCGAGAAGGTTGGCGGCGGAGAGCAATACGCCAGCAAAGACAATTTGCGGGATTAACTTCATTATGGGTTGGAGGGAATGAATGGTTTTGTAGTAGTAAATGTTGCCACGCAGATTTGGGCGGGATTATCTCCTTGCGGCCGCACCAGGTATTGCATATCGGCCTGAATGACGGTGCGAACATTACCGCGAGGCTGCGTGATGAAACGCTTGGTGAGAAAGGCGGACCCCAGCGCATCCGTACTTTGCTTTACGTCATAGATATAGTCAACCCGGCGCACCTCCGTTTCCAATGCATTGGTGAGGGCGACTCGGCCCAGGCTGTCGCCATAATAAAACCCAAAAACCGTGGCCAGAACCGCCCCGTTGGTTGAGTTGACCGCCTCAATGGCGTCCCCGAACGAGTTGGCGCTAATACGGTACACCAGCGTCAGCGCCCTGGCATCCACATTGCCGGCCGACGCGGCCACGTCCTGGAGGATCGTCTTATCGCTGAACGGAGTGGCAACGAAGCGTCCAGCGGCATTTGTCGAATAGGAGGTGCCTCTCAACCTGAGCTGAAACATGGATTGCGCGCGGGCTGCGCCCACAGACAGGACTAATGCGCAAAGTACCACGCCGCTGATCTTTACTCTTGCCATGCCCCCCATAATAGCTTGCCTCCAGTGTCCGTCTAATCGGGTGTTTTGCCCAAGCCAATGTTTACTTTGTCCCGCCGATATGTTAAGAACTGAATATGGCCGTGTGGACTGATGTCCCGGAACAAGAAACCATGCGCCCAGACCTTGAGCGAGCAGTGGCTCAGGGAACGGCGCCTCCGGGGCTGCCAACTACATCTTCGATTGCATTGGAGCGAAAGGCGCCGCTGGTCGAGGCGCCGCTGGCGCCCCCGTCCACTTGGCCCGTTCCTTCGTCTTTGGCCCTGGAGCCGGATGAAGCCCGCGCTCTCATCCAGTTGCCGGAGTTTGAACCCTTATTGTTGGAGAAGGCGCGCGTCATCTCGAACCGCTTTCCCCACGCTGAGGCGGAGTATCGCACCACGCGCGGAACCGGTTCGATTCTGCCAGGGCGCGAAATGCCGCACTTTGAGCGAGTCTTCCGTATCGCCAGCAGGCTGGCCAGCGTGTCCAACGTTGAAACCGCCCCGGATTATGACTCTCTTCTGATTCTTACCGCTTGGCACTGCGTGAGGCCGGGCGTGGAGAAATTCCTGGCGTCCTACCCCAAGGCGCTGCTCTGTCCCTTGTCCCACAGTGCCCCGCCCTCCGCCCTGTCCGCCCTTTCCCCGATTAACCAGGACATTTTCAGCCGTCGTGCCCCGGCCTACTTGCGCTATTTGCTCTGCAACAAGTTCGGCCTGCGCACCTGCGCCGATATCGAGCAGGCCGACCTCCGGCACCTGCTCAAGAGCGCCGGCTTTCGACTCATCCGCTCCAGCGCGGCTGCGGAAGTTGCCTTCAAGGGCATTACACTGGGCGAGGACCCTCCCGTCCGCCCCTGGAAGCTGACCCTCAGGCAGGAACTGACCGAGGAGCGCGCCGCCGAAATGCTGATCACCGCTGCGCTTTGGAAGATCAAATTCGGGCTGCGGTTGGTCACGTTCGAGCAGGACATCGCCCACTGGAATATCGGCGCCTTCTCACGGACGGATTGGGAGGATGCCTTCCTGTCCCTGGGCGTGCGGGTTCCTCCTTCGCTCCTGCGCGAGAGCGGCTTGATTGATTGGCGCGCGATCCTCACGCGATGCGTCGAGCAGATAGGGCGCGGCAACCTTCCGGATGAAGTCCTGGGAAAGGTCTCCGCGTGGCCCCAACGCATCAGCCACGACAGCGGCCAGTCGATATGGGCCGGACTGGACCGCGTGGCCAGGACTGTCGTGGCGCGTGCCCGGGAGTCTGAACCGCAGCTTTTTAACGAGAGCGGTGAACTGGATTACGAAACGGCGAGGGCGTTTCGAGGCTGGAACCGGCTTTTTGACGAGGTCTCTCCGCAGATCCTCTCCAGATTTGGACTGTCGGCCTTTACGGCCTTGAGGCGCGTGGCGCCCGAATGCTTCGGCTGGGGTTGCCGCCAACTCAAACCGTGGGAATTGGAACAGGAACATGGCAAGTGGAAGGGGGCCAGGGGCCGGGCGCTTCTGCGCAGCGCCTATGCTTACGCCCTCTATGAAAGCGGCCTCGGCTCAATCTGCCGCCAGGACGACCAGTTCTCCTGGCAATGCACCCTCGACCAACTCTCCGAGTGGTACACGGCCCAAACCGTGGACCGCAACCTGACGCCCTACGACCTGTTCTACGGATTGGCCAGCCGCCATGGCCTCACTCCGCTGCTCAATCGCGAAGTGACCCATACCGCCGCCGTCTCACTCATGGCCGGCACAAACCTCCACGAGAAACTGCCTCGAATCGAGGGTTCATGGGAAATCTGCATGCGCGCCGCCATCGAGCATTACGGGGGCCAACTCGAAGTCCGGCTTGCCCTGCCGGACCTGGTTCCTCTGCCGTTGCGTTTGCGCAAGGCCGTCCTGGCGCCCCTTCCTTACGCTTATATCCACAAAGAACTGCGCCTGGTGCGCGATTTCGACCTGCGCATCGCCCGCGAAGCCCGCTGCCAGCTCGATGAAATCCCCGGCTGGTGGGAAGATGAACGCATCGCCGGAACCCCGCTCGAGACACGCCTGAGCCAGGCCGATGACCCGGCCCGCGCCATCCTCGGTGTTCTTTGCCCGGACCCGTGGATCGAGCAGCGCCGGATGCGCTTTGGGGCCCTCCAGCTTCTGCTCTCAAAACGGGCGACCGTCCGAACCGCTCCTGGTCAGGGCGGCCTTTCCTCCGAAGAAATGCGAGTGCTGCTCCGGCTCGCCTTCGAGGCCGCGCTCGAACATACCAACATTGCCCAGGTCTCCCTTCCTGCCATCCGCCGCGCCTTCAAGCGCCTTCTGGCTCGAGACGACACCCGCGAGATGCTCGACTCTCTGCTCCTGCACATCGGCGCGGCCTACGAAACCGAGATCTGGGGCCACGTCCGCAGATTCGTTGTGCTCGATGTCATCAACGACCTGCTGGCGCTCACGGTACGGAACTCACTCCTCCACCTCATGAGCCTGGCATAGGTGGGAGCAGCGCTTTGCGCGAAGAGGGCTGTTCTCCGCAGGAGAACCTCACCTCCGCCGCGCCAGCGGCGAAAGGATCTGGAGTCCCTGAACTCCAAAATACGTTCTGAACAAGTCACATTCACGCAAGCTGATGCAAAGAACAAGATGGTCTCAAGCCAAGCCCCGCCAGTACCAGCGCTTTCACAACAATTCCTTTGCCCCAATTTCTTTGTCCGATCCGCCTGAGCCACCCCTCGCGCACCGGTGTCCGCAAATGAGACTGACAAAGGAATGGGGGCAAGGGAATGCAATCTGAAAGGGGCCTCGCTGGAAGATCTGAGGCGAAGCCTCGCTAGTTATGTCCATTTTCGAATCTGAGTCCGCCAGGCTGCTAGCGTCCTTCGATCCGGTAGGTGACGGTCACCGAGGCATCGATCGCTATCTGGCCGGGCTCGACCGGCGTGGCTACAGCCGCGAACCGAGCCGCTCGCCCGAATGAGTACATCGGTCGAGGGGCATTTATCGCCACTTGATTGACCTTCCACACCGGCCCCAACTTGATTCCCAAGGCGCCGGCCAGCGCCTGCGCCTCATTCTGCGCTTTCTTTGCGGCCACGCTCAGCGCCTCCGCCCGGTATTCCGAATCGTTCTGCACTTCGAACGAGATGCCTTCCACGCGATTGGCGCCGGCTTGTGTCCCGGCATCGATCACCTTGCCAATCAACCCCAACTCGCTCAACTCGACCCGAACCGTGTTCGACGCCCTGTATCCCAGGATGCGCGGCGGTTCGGATTCCTTGCCCGGTGTTGGCGCCGCATAAATCGGCGTTAGCCGAATGCCCGTCGTCTGAATCGAATGCTCAGGAACGCCGAGCTTCTTGACGGCCCCAATGACCTTCTCCATTGAGCCGTTCACCCCCTGTTGGGCCGACTCGGCGGTATCCCCCTGGGCCTCGACGCCAAGCTGCACGGTTCCCCTGTCCGGACGGGCATTCGCCGTTCCGTGCCCGGTAACCGTCAGCGTAGGAAACCGCTCAGAATTCTCCTCATGTTGTTCGTCCATTGGCGCGGCTTGACAAAAGCTGTTATGCGATACGGCGATGGTTGCCAATACGGCCCCAAAAAACGCCACCGCCCGCGGATATATCATGTTTCCCATGGCTCTCACCTCATCCTGTGTGCCAGTATCCGCCTCCCGCGCCCGGAAATCAAGCCAACAACTGTTGCTCCCCGGCCCGCGCCCAAGTAGTGTCTGGCGATTGAACGAACCTCTGCTTCTTGATGCATTGGATTCCAGCCACCTTGCTCTCGGCGTTGTTCCTGGGGGTGTACGAGCTCTGCACGAAACATGCCGTGCAGGACAATGCGGTTGTACCGGTGCTGTTCTTCAGCACCCTCACCGGGGCGGCGGTTTGGCTGGCCCTGATGCTGCTCGACACCATCTATCCGCGCGCACTGCCGGCCTCCCTGGTCACCGCCCCTCTCACCGTCACCCAGCACCTTCAAATGATGCTCAAGTCCGCCATCGTGGCGGCCTCCTGGGTGTTTACCTATTTCGGCCTGAAGCACCTCCCGCTCTCATTCGGTTCTCCCATCCGCGCCACCGCGCCCCTCTGGACGCTCATCGGCGCCGTGCTCGTTCTGGGCGAGCGTCCGAGCGCCCTTGAAACCACCGGGATTATTATCACCCTGGCCTCTTTCGTATGGCTCTCGCTGGCCGGCGCCCGCGAAGGCATCCACTTTCACCGCAACAAATGGGTGACCTGCCTGGTTCTGGGAACGGTGCTCGGCGCCATTAGTTCCCTATATGACAAGTATCTTCTAGGGCGCGCCGGTTACTCGGCGCAGACCGTTCAGGCCTGGTTTCTGATCTACCTCATGCTCTTTTTCCTGCCCCTCGCCGTCGGTTGGAAACAGCGCTGGTGGAAACGAAACCCGTTCCAGTGGCGTTGGAGCATCCCTTGCATCGCTCTGTCGCTCCTGGTGGCCGACTACCTTTACTTCAGCGCCCTGCGCCACCCGGACGCTCTGGTCTCCATCGTCATGTGCCTGCGCCGGGGCAGCGCCCTGGTCGGCTTCACCGGCGGCTTGCTCTTCTTCGGCGAACGGCATGGACTCAGAAAACTGCCGGCTGTCTTTGGCATCCTGTTCGGAATCAGCCTGGCCATACTCGGCTGAGGGCCGGGCGTGCAAGTCAGCGGACTCATCGTTGCCTTGATCAAACGAGGAACGGTGCTGCCTGGTTTGCTTTGTTGATGCGCGACACTCTTGATCGCACCCGAAAGAGGCGCGGTGGTTTACACGTATGTGGAAAACTGGGATCTGTTTACCATGACTCAGCCGGAAGAGCTGGTTGGCGATGAATAGGCCGAGTGGTATCGGCTCACGCCCGCCGGCCTAGACTGGCCCCGATGGGCGCCCGCGTGGCCAAAACCTTCAAAACCGTCGCCTCCTACACTCTGAGCCAACTCGAAGAGCGCTTCGGCCCTCGCCTGCCCGGACCGCTCTTCCCCAAGGCCGCCGAGAAAGCCAACAGCCGCCGAACGATGGCCAAAATGAGCAAGCGAAACCTTAAATAATCGCCATTCCCCGATAGGGTCACTTGGGAGAAAGCCGCAATCCTGTCAGACTGTGGCCGCCGTTGTTTGAGATTAGCGTTTATCAGCGCAGATTAGCGTTACCAAGGCTTCGTCTCTGCGGTTCGACCGCAGGTCCCTGCTCGCCCGACGCCGGGCGCCCGATTGCCTCCCGCACCATGCCCTCGGCCCCTTGGATCCCGCCCTCCCGGACGCTCGGGATCGGGTCTCGAGATAATAGATCCACCCCTGCAACCAGGTTGGCCCGTCGCATCGCGATTCCCAAACTATCGTCCGCCCGCCCCATCGCCCTGTTCGCCTCCTGTGGCGGCTTGTTACGGCTTTTGTTACGAGATGGACATCGAGATCACCCAATGTTTATGCGGGTTGTTACGACGTTACGGCTCCAGACCTCCAAAGGCCCCCTCCCGCCGCCCTTGAACCTTGCCCTCTGGTCCCTTTGACGTTGGAGGCTCAAGGTTCCTCTCCAATTCCCAGAAACGGAACGCCACCTCCCGCTCCCCACCCTTCCATCCCCGCCTTCGCTCTGGAGACCCGCGTGGAGCCTTCTGCCCGCTCTACACCAACTTCTTGAGTCTTGGGTCCTCCGCCAAACGCCGGACCAGTTCCTTGACCTTTTGAGCCTGGCTCTTATGGTCGAGCAGAGTGGCATCGTCAGTTTGAACCAGGATAGAGTCGCGC
>JBJKSV010000657.1:0-4709 GCA_046703605.1 Limisphaerales bacterium | reverse complement strand
GTAGAAGCTCTCACGGAACTCGGCCAGGAGGATGGTGGCGCGTTTGGTGCTCATCTATTCGTTCCTCAGGGCATCGACGGGGTTCATGCGAGCGGCGCGCCAGGCGGGGAAAAAGCCTGAGAGCAGGCCGGTCAAAAGTGAAACGCCGATCGCGATGCTAATCACGGCGAGGGACATGCTGACCGGGATAAACCTATGCACAATGAGCATCAGGGCCCGGGCCAGCCCAAGGGCAATGCCCCCACCAATAAGGCAGATGCTGGCCGCCTCGATGAGAAACTGGAGCAGAATTGTCCGGCGCCGTGCTCCGATGGCCTTGCGGATGCCGATCTCTCGCGTTCGCTCCGCCACAGACACAAACATGATGTTCATGATACCGATGCCTCCAACAAAAAGGGACAAGCCGGTTATGAACAGGCCCACAGCCGCTATGGTGCCCCCCAAACGATGAAATATCTTCAGGAATTGGTCTTGCTGGTTGATGGCGAAGTCGTCGGGGTCTGTCGGGGCCAATCGCCGGATAACCCGCATGGCGCTGCGAACTTCCTCCTTGGTCTCGGCGAGTTGCCGGAGGTCTTTGGCCTTGACCTGGATGATACAATCCGGGTTACTCCAAAAGTCGGCCATGAATTGTTTCAAGGGGACGATGACCTGGTTGTCCAGGCTGAACAGGCCCAGAAACCGGCCTTGCTGCGCCATGACACCAATTACTTCGAAATCGCTGCCGCCAACGCGAATCTCCTTGCCAAGCGGCGATGCCAGTTTGAACAAATTGGTGGCCACCTGCCAGCCGATGACGCACACCGGACGGCCCCCATCCGATTCGGCCGGAGAGATGAACCGGCCCTCGGCCAAGTCAAAGCTGGTTGTGTAGTAAAACTGGTCCGTCGTGCCTACCACCCTGACGTTGTTGGATTGCCGCTTTTGGTACTTAACCGGGCGTCCGGTGTCCGCCTCCGGGGCGACGGCCCGCGCCATGGTCAGGCGCTTCGCCAGCTCGTTGGCCTGGTCCAGCGTGACGCGAGGGCGCTTCATCATCTTCACCCATTCTTCGTGCGAATCGGCAAACCAATCCTGCCGGCCTACATAGAGCACATCGGCCCCAACAAAAGAAATGTTCTTCAGAAAGGCGGCGTTCAGCCCCTCAATCGCGGTGCCCATCAGGGTGACGGTCACCACCCCAATGACGATGCCCAGGGTCGTCAACACCGATCGCATCTTGTTGGCCCGGATGGCACTCCAGGAGATGCCCAAACCCTCTTTGAATTCGCCAAACAGCGTCATCCTCGCTCATTGGTTGCGGGCCGATGCCAAGACCGGCTCCAGCTCGGACGGCGCGGCCCTCAACTGCTGTTCGTCGCTGGCGATAAGCCCGTCGCGAATGCGCACGATGCGGCGGGCATGCCTGGCAACATCCTCCTCGTGCGTCACAAGGATGATGGTGTTTCCTTGTTTCCACAACTCCTCGAACACGGCGAGGATCTCTACCCCGGTCTTGGTGTCGAGATTGCCGGTCGGCTCGTCGGCCAGGAGAATCGAAGGTTTGTTGACCAGGGCGCGCGCGACGGCCACTCGCTGGCGCTGCCCCCCGGAAAGCTCGTTGGGTTTGTGGTGAATCCGCTCCGCTAACCCGACGCTGGCGAGGGCTTCGAGGGCGCGCTCCCGCCGCTCCTCCGCCGGCACACCCGAATAGATGAGCGGCAATTCCACGTTGCGCAGGGCGTCGGAACGCGGGAGCAGGTTGAAGGTCTGGAAGACAAAGCCGATTTCCTTGTTGCGAATGTCGGCCAGTTCGTTGTCATCCATCTGGCTGACCAGAACCCCGTTGAGTTCGTATTCGCCCGAGCTGGGGGTGTCCAGACATCCGATGAGATTCATCAGGGTCGATTTGCCTGAGCCGGAAGGGCCCATAATGCCCACATACTCGCCGCGCTCGATTTCCAATGACACGTCGCGCAAGGCATGGATGGTCTCGGACCCCATCTGGTAGCGCCGCGAGATGCGATTGAGCCGGATGAGACCCATTAGGAGGCTCCCCCCTTCTGCTGGTCTGGTTCGGGCCCAATGTGGCCGATCCTCACCTTCGAACCATCCTGCAACTCGCGGCTGATGGCCCGGTAACCGCCGGACACGACTTGCTCGCCCCCTTTCAACCCATCGGTGATCTCCCAATAATCGTCGTTGCAAATCCCGATCTTCACCGGAACCATTTTTACGTGATCGCCATCCAGAACAAAAACTACGTCAATCGGCTTGGGCGGTTCTTTCGCCTTCTTATTGTCGTTGTCGGCCAGGCTCGTTCCACTGGATGCATTAGTCGCCGGGGCACTGTTGGTAGCACAAGTTGTCCCGTTGGTGCCTGGTGGATCCAACTCAGTAGTCTGCACTTGAGGATTTTGGCCGGTCTTTACTTCGGCGTTCTTCAGGGTCTTGACCGGCTTCTGAACCGGCAGTCGCGTCGTCACGCTCGCTATGGGCACCGTCAGGACATTGGTCCTCATCCGGGTCTCGATGGCCGCGGTGACGGACATCCCCGGACGAAAGGCCTCCTTTTGCTGGATCAGAATTCTGACCTGGAACTTGATTGCCTCCTGGCTGGAACTGGCTGCGGTTCCCGCCCCTTCGGCTGAATAGGCAATATTAGTGACGGTGCCGTCAAATTTGCGGTCCTTAAAAGCATCAACCTCCAACTTCACATGCTGGCCTGGCTTGATAAGCACCACGTCCATCTCCCCGACATCGACGCGCGCTTCCATCCGCGTCAGATCCGCAATGGTCATGACGTCCGAGCCAGCCATCATGGCCGTGCCCACTACCCGCTCACCCCTCTCGACATTCAACTGGCTGACGGTCCCGGAGATCGGCGCCACTACGGTGGTCTTGTCCAGGCTGTCCTGCGCGCTGGCAAGCGAGGCCTGGGCCATTTCTACTTGATCGGAGGCGCTGGACAACTGCGCCTTTGCCACATCATAAGCCGCCTGCGCCGTGTCAAAATCTGAATCGGAGACCAGCTTGTTCTTATACAGGTCCCGCTCACGCTTGAATTCCGCCTCGGCCTTCACCAGGTTTGCCCCCGCTGTTTCCTTGCCCGCCAGGGCCACTTGGTAGCTGGCCTTGCTTTGGTTCACAGCGGCCTGGTAGGCATCCGGCTTTATTTTAAAGATGAGATCTCCCTTTTGCACGTATTGGCCCTCCTTGACCGGCAGCGCGATGATCTCTCCGCTGACCTCCGGGCTAATCTTCACCTGTGTCACGGGCTGGATGGTGCCGTTAGCCCGAACGACTTCAGTGACGTTTCGCCGAACGACCTTCTCAGTCTGGATCGTAATGACCGGGTCGCGTTTTCTGAAGATCGCCAACGCCCCCAGTGCGGCCAAGACGACCACGATGCCCGAAAACACAATTATCTTCTTCCTGCGCTTCTTACCTTTGGCTGTTTCCATCTCTAGTCGCTCCTGTTGCGTCCGGCTGCGTTCGCAACGCCATAGACGGTCGCGTTGACCCAAATGCGGCCTCGGTGCCTTGACCTAGTCGCATTGCTGAGACCGCCCGACCATCGTTGTTACTCTTGTTATGACACTGCTATCGGCATTTTGTTTCACGGCATCCCGGCCAGCCCGCTGCTCGAAGCCCCTGGCTGGCTGGCAGTTGGCACCCTGCTGGCCGCTTTCGGACGGAACCAAAAGCGGGCAGCAAGCTATCACTATGATATCACATCGAAATCACCTTGCAACTCCAAAAATCCCCTCCATCTTCGCTTCCCTTATCTCCCAAATGCCGCCCGGGCCGCCGCACCAACCCCAAAGAAAAAGGCCGTATAGCCCGCCCATATTCCAAATACCCACGTTCCCGCCTTCACGAGGGAAACGCTCGCGAGCCGAGCCAACCCAATAGAGCGCACGGCCAGCAGCCAGAATGTTATGACGTTTACCAGGGCCAGCAGACCGTGGAGGGAATTCTGAGGGTCAAAATTCTTCAGGAGCAACGCCGCGCTCGGCGAGGCATAGAGATTGCCCATGATGACAATCAGGAGAGTCCTCACGATGGCATCCAGAACGAGGAGCATATTGCCGAGGCCAGCCACCTCGACCGCCTTCATATATCCGAAATTGCCCTTGAGCAGCTTTGTTCCGGCCAGCCATAGGAACAGTCCCCAAATAAATGGGGAACTGAAACCGACGACAACCGGCCCCACGACAGCGCCCGCTTTCTGGAACATTCCCGCGTATTTGGCGCCCACCTCCCGGGCTTGGTCCGCTTGTTCCTGCGACATCTGCCCTTTCTGAATCCGCTTCTGGATAGCCTGCTCCGTAATATCATTCAATTGCTGCCTGACTGCCGGTTGGGAAAAGATCAGCGCGGCTCCAACCCAGCTTGCCAGGATAAACACGAGGGCGGGCGCAGCCCAGTTCCAAGCCGAGGGCCGGGCCTTCTTTACGGCATCAAAAACTTCGGTTGGTCCGGCGAACACGTTGAGCATTCGCCCGGCCAAGGACATACCGGGAGCTTCCGGCGATTCCGGTTGGGATTCCGTGATTTCAGGCGGCTGTTGCATAAGGTGCCGCAATCCTCTCACAACCCGCGGCGGAAGACGAGTACAAAACCGCCAGCGCTTTGGAACATGCGTCACGTGTTAGAAATGCACGGCCACTGACAAAGGTAACGCAGAATTAGGGTTGTGGAGGGGAAGCAGCCTGGACTATAAAGAC
>JBJKSV010000656.1:0-2622 GCA_046703605.1 Limisphaerales bacterium | reverse complement strand
TGCACAACCCATCCACAATGCCTGCCGGCCTTCGCCGCACTCAACCGGCGCACCAATCGAGTGATGTGGGGGTTGCCGAAACCGGCGGGCAGAAAAAGCACCGTGATTCCAAACGCGCCGAAAGGCAAAACCAGCGAAGCCCACTCAAAGCCGATCAAGCTCATCGCTATTACCGCAACTAGGACCGGCGCCGCAAGCAGCAGGCTATAGGCATGCACGATTGCCAGCGCGCGCCAGGTAAAAAGCTTCGGCGCCCCAATATCGAGCTGAGCGGGTCCAGTCCACGTGGATTCTTGCGCGTTCAAGCAAATACAATTCTGGCATTTAGAAACTCAAATGCCAAGCCCCTTGGCGGGCTTTTCTCCTCTCTCGCAGTGCTGGAAAAGCCTCCCCTTGCGTCACGCGCGTTGCCTTCCTGCCCGGAGGGCTTAAATTCGCGCATGACAAATTCTTTGGCATTGAGGATAGCGGCCGGTTTCGGTTTTCTGGCGGTGGCGCTTGGCGCTTTCGGCGCTCATAGCCTCAAAGGACTCCTCGCCCGGAACGGAATGGCCGCCGTTTGGGAAACGGCCGTCTTTTACCAGTTCATCCACACCGTGATGCTGTTCATTTTGGCGGAACGAACTCCCTTCCAAGCAGGCCCATGGTGGAGTTTCTTGGCCGGCATCGTGGTTTTTTCAGGCTCCCTTTACCTGCTGGCCGCTACCAATGTTCGCTGGCTTGGCGCCATCACCCCCATCGGCGGCATCAGCTTTCTGGTTGGCTGGGCATGGCTGGTTGTGAGCCACGTTGGCAAGCCGCACTAAATCGAAGTGGCGATAGACCGGCTCGTCCCGGAGTGAGCACATCCTGTGCCATCATTCGGTTAGGCCCCCCGATTTTTGCCAATGTGCGGAAATCCAGGAAAACCCTCACAGCAATGGAAAACCAGTCCCGCCAGATTCCCTCGCCAGCATAGCGTCCGATGCCTCTTTCCGCGTCATTCCCGTATTCGGCGCTTTCTCCTGCCATCCAATTCATTTGCCGAGCGGACATAAAGCGGGCAGGTTGGTAACGATCAGATAAAGGGCGTCCTGGATGTCAGGCACGAGAATAAGAGAAAGGACAATATGGCGCAGGCAGTCATGGACCCGGAGCAGGTGCGCCGGTTCGCCGAAGAATTGAAACGGTTCAACAGCGATGTGCAGGATAAAGTGGGCTCGTTGCAGGCGCGCTTTGCGGCCCTGGGCGATACCTGGCAGGATCAGGAGCACGCGAAGTTCGCCGAGGAGTTCAAACAAACGATAAAGGCCTTGAAGAAGTTTGTGGAAGTCTCAAACCAGCACGCGCCTTACCTCCTGCGCAAGGCCCAGCGGATTGAAGAATACCTCAATCAGCATTGACTATGGCGGATCGAGCCAGAGTTACTTCTGTCGATGCTCTCGATGCCTTTCGCTCGAATCTGATTCTGTATTTGAGCAAGGCCCGCCCCACGTTGGAGGAGGTCAGTTCGGACGTGATGCGCACCCGAATCTGGTTGGAAGAGGAGCAACGGTCCTACTGGCAGAACCAGTTGCGGATTCGAAGCCGTGCCCTGGAGGAGGCGCAGCAGGAGCTGTTCAGCGCCAGGCTTTCCAGTTTCCGGGATGAATCGGCCGCCGAAGTGATGGCCTACCGCCGGGCCAAACAGCAGCTTGAGGAAGCGCAGGCGAAACTGCGTGTGGTAAAACTCTGGGCGCGCGACTTCGACAACCGGGTGCAACCGTTGCTAAAGCAAGTCGAGAAGCTTCACGCTGTGCTCTCTAACGACATGGTCAAAGCCGCGGCCTATCTCGCCGAGGCCGTCAAGACCCTGGACGCCTACGCCCAGATCGCGCCGCCCGCTCAGCCCGGCTTGTCGCCGGACCCGGGCTCGGATCTGGCCGCCGAAGGCGCGAAAACCCAGGAAAGCGCGACTCGACCCCATGGAGGTGTCAAATGAACGCGCTTGGGGCACGGCTTTCGGGCGTCACCAAACAGTTATGGCAGGAATGGCAGCAGACCAAATACTATTGGAGAGACGCCAAAAGCGGTGAGTTCGAAGAGAAATACCTGTCGGAATTGGTGGCAAGTGTCGAAAAAACGGCCGGGGTTATCGAAGAATTGGACAAGTTGATTACGAAAATCAAGAGGGATTGCTCGTGATAATTAATAACCTGGGACCAAACGCCGCCATCCAGCTCATTAGCGAGCTCAAGAGCGCGATTCGCGACCTCGCCGCTCGGGCGAGCAAGCTCGAGGCCGAGTTCCACGCCCGGCTCGCCAAGGAGCGCCTTCGCCATCAGGCCATCTTCGAAGAGGCAAACCGCCAGCTTGCGGCCGCTCAGGCCGAGGCCGAGGCCCGGTTTGACCAGGCCAGGGCCGCCATCGAGACCAGGTTCGAGACCCGCAAGTCCCGTATTGGCAAGGCCTATCATGCCAGCAAGGACCAACGCATAAAACAGATCGAGCAGACCACCGACGCTCGCAAATACGAGTTGCAAAAACGCATGCTCCAGGCCGAACGCGACCGTGACACAGCAATCGGCGCGGCAAACACCGCCCGCGAAGAATTCCAGGCCAGCCTTAGCGCGGAGCAAAACTCCTTGAACGCACTGGAGCAGA
>JBJKSV010000655.1:0-3183 GCA_046703605.1 Limisphaerales bacterium | reverse complement strand
GGCCGGCCTCCTTCGACCACCGCGCGCGAACTCCAGTGCGAGGAGAGACCGCATTGACTTCCTGCCGTCTTGAAAACGAAACGAGTTCTCGTCATCGGTTACGGCAACCCGGGTCGGCGCGATGACGGCCTTGGTCCCGCTCTTTGCGAGCATCTCGAAAACCTGCACCTGCCCGGCGTCTTCGTCGAGACCGCCTTCCAACTCGCCATCGAGCACGCAGACTTGGCATCCAAGCACGACATCGTTGTGTTCGCCGACGCCGCCACCGACATCAAGGACGATGCGCCTTTCTACCTCCGCCGCGCCGCGCCGTCTCCAGAACGCACTCACTTTGCCCACAGCGTTCCTCCCGAGACCGTCCTTCACCTTGCCCAGCAATGCTTTGGCGCCCGCCCCGCCGCATGGCTCCTGGGCATTCGTCCGGAAGACCTCCAGACCTTTGCCGAGGGCCTCACCCCCCAAGCCGAGGCCAACCTCCAGTTGGCTCTGACCGCGCTGCTCGAAGCCATCCGCTCCGGACGCCTGGCCAATGAATCGACCCCAACCTGATCTTTACCACCTTCAAGCTTCGGCCTGGCGCCAAGCCGCATTCGACATTGCGCCCTTGTCGTTGGGGCAAGCACGGGACCACCGGCATTGAATTAAGCAAAGGAGCTACCCCCATCTTGCTCCTGCTCTTGCTCCTGCTCTTGCTCTCCCGGAGCAACTCAGAGAGCAAGAGTAAAAGCACCAGACAGGGAATCTCCTCTAATTCAACGGCAGTGAAGCACGGGATGGGAGTCTCCCAGCCGGCAATGGCCAATGGTCAATGCCTAATCCGCAATGCCGTTGTACCTGCCACCCGACACATGCCCTACGTCGGCGCCGCGACGGTTTCAACCGGCTTTGGCAACGAAGCGGTTCCCGTCCAGCCGCCCCACGCGGCAACCGCCAGTCCAAGGATCAGCGCGACGAAACCCCAGAGCGCCTCGGCATACACGCCATGGGGTGTCGGCACGGTCGGGATGGCCTTGCCGCTTGCGGCTTGAGAATGTGAAGTTTGAAACGTTTGGTCCCATTGGTTGACGAGAGCCGAGGCCGTGGAGTGGCCGACTTGGTGATTGCTCGCCAGCCGGGCAATGGCATGGTCGCGGAACCCCGGCGCCTTCGACGCTCCGCCATGGGCTTCCATCTGCGCCAGGTCGTTAGCCAACTGTGGGTCATGCAACGCCATTTCGGTTAAGTCGCCCGGCACGGGTTTGCCTCCGGTCTTGCCGGTCGGGGGCAGCAGGGCGCCCGAATTGGGCTGCAGGCTCGCGAGTTCTTCCTGGAGCACGGTCACTGCATTCGGAGCGGCCTGGTTGTTGAAGGCGCTGGTCTGGCTCGTGCCTCCCTGGAGCAGGGAGGCCGTTCCTCCCAGGAGCGGTCCGCCCAGCGTCGCCATGAGGACCAGTATCGTGAAAGCGGCCAGGCTCCAGGCCACCATGCCGTGGATCATGCCGTCCGCCAGGCGCGGTCCGCCTGAGAGCCGGCCCGCCACACAAGCCCCGACCCACATCGAGACCAGCCAACTCACCATGAGCCAGATACCCCCGCCAATGGTCAGTCCGGAGGAGTAGAAGGGCTGCATGGAGTTGATGCCCACGGCGATGCCCAGAAGCGTGAACATCGTTTGGAAAATCACCGTTACAAACATGCCGGCAAAGATGGCGCCCCACGATGCCCGTCGCACACTCCTGCCCGAGGGTAGGACCACTTGACGCTCCACCCGAGTCTCTTCGTTCATATCATCCTCCATTCAGACCTTTCCAGTCCAGCTACCCAAAGCCTACTTCCAATACGCCGGGATGCCCTTGGGTATTTGCCCCACGGAGTCGCGGTGAATTCTCTGGTTTGGCGCGCCATTTCGCTTTAGGGATCATGGGATCTATGAAACAAACTCGTGATTCGTTCGGCGTACTGCGGGAAAACTGCCGCCAGCAAAGCTGTTGATGCCCGAGCCGGCGCTTGATAAGCTCGGCACATGCTTGGTGAGTCCAAAAACCAATTCTCCCTCACCCGCGCAGCGCTCAGTACCGGCGAACGCGCGAAAAGCAATCAATCAATTTCTTATCAATTCAATATATTTCTTATCAATGATCGGGCAATCGTTGTGCATCACACTGTCCTGAGACCGTCGCGTCATGCCGCGCTCGGTACCTTCCCGGCACTCGCCGGGCACGAGGTGCTCTACACGACCGGCAATCACGCCGTGGGCAGGGAAGAAATTCCGGTGCTGCTCGATAGGTTCGAAATGGTTCTCGGTCCGTCAGAACATGTTATGAGGCCTTATTATTGGGCGGGCCTGGATCGCCGCCGCGGCGCGGTCATCCCGCACGGCATCGATCCCGCCGTGTTCAGTCCGGACGGCGCCTCCTTCTCCTACCCTACCCGCAAGGGGTTCAAATTCTTGCAGACCAGCTTTCCGTGGCTTTACGAGAAGGGATTCGACCTCACCATCCGGGCCTTCGGCCGCGCCTTCTCCAGCCGGGATGACGCGGCTCTCGTCCTGAGGGTTCCGGTCATTTCGGACCCGGACAGGCGGAGGGAGAGCCTTGACCGCCTGCAGGAACTCATCTCCGCTGAGGTCTGCCGCCCAGGGGCGCCAGAAATCATGCTGCTGGAGGAGGACGTCGAGCCTCGCCGCCGTGGCGATCTCTACCGCGGGGCGGATTGTTATGTCCATCCCCTGCGCGCGGAGGGATTCGGAATGACGATCCTCGAGGCCATGGCCTGCGGTTTGCCGGTCATCGCCACGCCCTGGAGCGGCCCTGCGGACTTCCTCTCAGCGCGTTGGGCCTACGCACTGCACCACTCCAACCCCGTGGCGGAGAGATCGCGCGAGGGCCATGCCCGCCGATACCACGTCGAGCCCGAGTTCGACGACCTGGTCCACCTCATGCGGCAGGCCTACGAGCGCAGAGACGAGGCCACCGCTCTCGGCAGAGCGGCAGCCCGCATCGCCCGCGAAAACTGGACATGGACACACGCCGCGCGGAGGCTGGCCGCCGCTCTCGGCCTCGACGCGGCTGCCGAAGCTCGTACAATACAAGGGAGCCAGGATTTATGAAGGCGCGTTTTCTGCTTATCATCGCTTTGGCTGGGGCGTTCGCCTCCGGTTTTCTGCTGGACCGCGCGTTCAAAGACCGTGGGGCGGCCCAGCGA
>JBJKSV010000654.1:0-3571 GCA_046703605.1 Limisphaerales bacterium | reverse complement strand
GATGTGGGGCAGAAGCGGAAGCTCAAAGTGTCAGCCGGCGACAAGCTCCTGCTCCAATCCAACTGGCGAAAGAGATTCATCAACGGCGAGTTGGTCGAGGTCAAGGCCCTGGCCGGTGAGGCCATTGTTTTGAGGGACGGCAGGACGCTGCCGCCGGATTACCGCACCTTCACCCACGGTTACGCGGTTACTTCCCACGCCGCCCAGGGCAAGACGGTCGATGAAGTCCTGGTCGTGGCCTCGGCCCGCTCCCTGCCCGCCGTGAGCCAGGAACAATTCTACGTCAGCATCTCGCGCGGGCGGGGACTCTGCCGCGTGTTCACCGACGACGCCGAACAGTTGCGCACCCACGTCACCCGCTCCAGCGCCCGCTTGGCGGCCATTGAGGTGCTGCCGGCCATTGGCCGCCGGGGTTTTCTCCAGAGCATCCTGCAGCGCGGGCATCGCTTTCTCCGGCGCCTGCGCCAGCGGATAAGTCGTGAAGCATCTCTTTCACCGGACAGAAACGGCCCGTCAATCCAAACATCGCTTTATGAAAAACAACGACACCAACGAAAGTTCACCCATGGAATCAGCGTCTAACCGGGACAATCCCTGCTTTGGCACCGCTCTCGATATTGCCACGCTCAATGTGATAACCGGGCAAGGGGCAAGTTTCCAATTGCCCTACGCCCAATTCCTATACTCCGAATTGGGGGCCAACCCGGCCTTGGAAGAGGACGCCCAGGCGCCGCCGCAACGGCTTGTTGTTCGGTTTGCCATGGCCGAAGTAGTCGTGGAGGGCAGCGGACTAAAGTCCATCGAAGGGGCCATCCAAAAGCACACGTTGAAGTTCGTCCAGCCCGCCGATGGGCGTTATGCCGCCCCACTGAAGGCCCACGTGGCCTCGGTCAGCATCGCTCTTGCAAAGGAGGCGCCATGAATCCTGAACGCCGGGAATTTCTCAATCTGCTCTCCGCGCCAGGACGGCTCACGGCCACGGAGACGGCCTGGAAATTGGGCTTTGAACCGGATTACATTCCCATCCTGGTCGGCGCCGGGCTGCTCCGGCCGCTGGGACACCCTCCGGCTGGAGCCGTCAAGTTTTTCATGACGGCCGAGATTGAGCAGAAGAAGGCGGATTTCAAATGGATGAGCCGGGCGTGCGAGGTGATCCGCCTCAAATGGAGGGAGAAGAATGAACGCGCCGCGAAAAGACGGCTCAACGCGAGCACAAGATGATCGGTGCGCCCGCGCTTCCATTATACGGAGGACGGTCGCCGTCAAGGTCGTGTGCTTCGCGCCTGCACCTTGACTGCGGCCGCTCGCGCCGTTGCGTTCGCGCTTATGAGGCAAGCCGCGACTATGCATCCCCGTCAGATTCTCATACCCCGCGATTGTCCCCCGCTATCAAGCTGTCGTAAGGAACTCTGAATCTGCCAATCAAATGGCATTTGGCGAATGGTTTGCGGGATCAATTCCGGCCAGTGGATCATACCGGGATGCCGTGCCTCAAAGAGTCGGCCCGAATAGTTGTGCTTCAGGGCCGTCAACGCCTGGATGTAATTTCGCAAAGTGTCCTTTCGTCTCCCTTTGTCGGCAACCCGGATGCATACGTCCTCCAGAAAATGCGGCACGCACAAGGCCAACATCGCCACGTGCTTCACGTCTTGGCGCGGTCGGTCCGGCTGGCTTTGTTCGATATCCACCGCATTGCGTATCTTTCCGTGGAACAAAAACACCGGGTCAAGTACCCGAATCGGCACCTGTCGTCCGCTGCCTTCCGGCTCAATGACATTCCAGCGGGCAAACTCACCCAAGCTTTGGTGCGGCACGCCTTTGATTTCCCAGAGAAACTCGACCCACAACGGGTGGGTGGTTGCTGGAGAACTCACAACGCCTCGAACCGGGCCGCCTCCCACCACCGGAGGCGAGTAGCGCCAGCCCAAAGCCTGCGCCACGCACCGGGCGTTTCTTTCGCTGCCAATTAAGTCAAGGTCTTTGCTCGTGAACGGCAGGTGCGTCCGCAAGCGGGGCTCGCGCGGCAGATACAGTTTGGCCCAGTAGTTAACCGCTTGGCCACCCACCACAACAAAGGGCTGTCCCTCATCGTCGGTCTGGGTCAGAACCGCAAGGAAATCCTCTAACTCCGTTGGATTTCTTGAAGCATCCGTTCCCATGACTCCGGCGTTCCCTTGGGAGAAAAATCCGTGTGAACAATCTCAGCGGCCGAACGGATGAGAGAATTCTCTCGGTCGAGTTCCTCCGGTGTGACTTCACCCGCCGCCAGCCGCCGCTTGTCCTCGGCGCGCTGTCGACCTTTCATCAACCGGATGTCAACGACATCGTTCATCATATTCAAATTACCGCCATTCCATTCCATAGCCAAGTCCTTCTCATAGGTTGGTGGTCTGCGCTGCTGATTTGATCGGTTTGGCAGAGCCAGCTTTGGCGGAATCCATCTGGATAATCTTTTCCTCGTATTCCTCCAATGGCGGGCAAACCGCAACAGCGCCGCTGGCGTAGGCTTCATGAACTGCGCGTGACCCGTGCCCCAGTGAATTCTGCGCCCAACGCTGAGGATATCCGCAGGCCCGCGCTCTTTGTGCCCATGCATAGCGGTAAGAATGCAGTGAAGCGCCTTTGATGCCAAGCAGCCGGCACCGGCGGCAAAACTCCGCGGAACGCGCCGAATTGTTGTTCTTGGCCACCGTCGAAAACAGCAATCCTTCCGATGGCAGGATGCGAAGGAGTCCTTCAAGGCGCTTGCCGATTTGCAAATGCGCCCACTCGCTTGTCTTCTGCCTCCGGTAGGAAAGAACCCGCCGGTCCCAGTCAACGCATTCGGCCCGGAGTTCTGCCGCGTCGGTTTGCGCCGCGCCGGTCTCCCACAGCATTTCGTAATACCGGCGGCGCTCGACGTTCTTTTCCGCGGCAATAACTCGTTCGTGTTCCTCGCTCGTGATGGCACGTTTTGGTTTCGTCTGGACCACCGGCCACAACTTCTGCGGTAGAATCGGCCACGGTAGCCAGCCCATTCCTACGGCGAGGTTGTGCAGACGGCGCACAAAGGCATTGGTCATTACTCCGCCCTCTTTGAGCACCCGCCGCAGGTCATCGGCCGAGGTCTCAATGAGCTTCATGTTCAGCAATAAACTTTGCGGTCGGCGTTTGGCAAGGAGCGGGCGATGCGCTTGGGTCTGCGGCTTGCCGCGACTGCAAAAGTCGTCCACCACATCCTGCCAGGTGCGCGCCAGTAACTTCGGGTCTTGGGATGTAAGGTAGGCTTTGGCAAGCGACATGCCGATGACCGGCCGCGCTACGGTCATGTTGCGAGCACTGCGGATTTGTCCGGCTTCCTGTTTGCTGCGGGTGTGCAGGCTGTCCCGCTCGCCGGTTTCAGAGTCGTGGATATAATAAATGCCACCCCGCCGCCGGTAGAGCCAGAATCGTTGTTTTCTCATATTTCACGTTGCGTCGTTGCAACGTTAGGCGAGGTGAGCCGACCACCGGTAGCGAGTAGTGGGAGGATTTAGGAGCGATTAAACCGGATTGCAGCGGGATCGCCGTTTATCACACAGTTTCTAACACA
>JBJKSV010000653.1:0-5569 GCA_046703605.1 Limisphaerales bacterium | reverse complement strand
TCAAGCGTGGTCCACGCTGGATGACCGTGACCTCTTCAGTTCCAAGCTGCCTCCATGCCGTGGCCATCTCACACGCCACCACCCCACCCCCAATAATTGCCAAACGACGCGGAACCGTCCGGGCGCTAGTGGCTTCACGGCTGGTCCATGGGCGCATTTCGGCCAGCCCGGGCACATCCGGGATTGCGGGCCGGCTGCCCGTGCAGACAGCCACGGCATGCCGCGCAGTCAGATTGGTCGTGACGCCGTCCTTATCCGTCACCGAAACGCGACGTTCGCCCGTAATTCTAGCATGACCACGGAGGAGATCCATTTTGGCCTGGCCGAGCCATTTTACCTGGCCGGAGTCATCCCAGTTCGACGTGAAAGAATCGCGCCTTTCAAATATGGCCGTCGCACTCAGATTTCCAGTCACGGCCTCGCGAGCCCCTTTTACGCTTCGCGCCGCCTCCAGGGCTTGTCCGGGCCGCAACAAAGCCTTGCTCGGCATGCACGCCCAATAGGAGCAATCCCCGCCCACGAGATCCGATTCTACAATGGCGGCTGTAAGCCCTCCCTTCACTGCGCGGTCGGCGACGTTCTCTCCCGTCGAGCCTCCCCCGATGACGATTACGTCATAACTAAGGCTTTTGAGATGTTCACATGGCGCGCTCATACACTTTCTCCTTCGATCTTGGGCTTCGGATACCCTTCGGTTTGCATGAGGTTGTTCAATTGATTGAATGGCGCCCGATCATGAAGAGGTTTCCCATCTCTCCACGCCAAACAAGCGTTGCTAGGCGGTCCACTGAAACCCGTGGATATCCTTCTCGCGCCTTGCCTCCGGTCTCTGACTCGCAACAATAAGACGCTAAATAGTTGATGGCAGTCCTCCCAATTCCTCACCAGTTCGAATCCAGCTCTCATCGCCAATCCGGCGAAACCTGGCAGTGTGTATTTATACGAATACTCCGTTATGATGTATTCTCCCTCCTCGAAACTGAATTCCTGGGAACCCAAATGCACGATTTGTGCGCATTGACTGACCAAGTGCATCTCGATTCGGCCTTTGGTTTCGTTATACGGTGCGCGATGACGGAAAGCCGAGAGATCGAAATCCGCCCCTAGTTCCCGATTGGCGCGAGCCAGAATGCCTAGATTGAACTTGGCGGTGACCCCTTTCCGGTCATTGTAGGCAGGCTCCAGTATTCGCTTCGATTTTTTACGGTCAACGCCGATCAACAGACCTCCCCCGCAGCCGCAAAGGAAGGCTATCTTCCGCAAGAACGCCATCGCCGCAACCGGATCAAAATTCCCGATAGTTGATCCCGGAAAAAAGGCCACGGTTCTTCTTGGTCGTCGTTTCGTGTCAGGGATTTCTGAGATCTCGGTGTAGTCAGCTTCCAAAGGGTTTATCTCAAGGCCGGGAAACTCGCTGGCCAACCGCATAGACGACTCAAGAAGTTGAGGTCCGCAGATATCGATTGGGACATAGCCGGACATGCTGGGGAGATGGGCCAAAAGATGCCGGGTTTTGGCGCTGCTGCCGCTGCCAAACTCAACCAACCGGCAGTTACCGCCGATCAAAGCGGCGATTTCATTTATGTTGTCACAAAGGATCTGGTTTTCGGTGCGGGTGGGATAATACTCTTCCAGCTCGCAGATTTCGTCAAAAAGCCTGGAACCTTCCTCGTCGTAGAGAAACTTGCAAGGGAGCATTTTTTGCGGCCGAGAGAGTCCGGCAATTGCTTGGGACAAAAAGCTCTCATACGAACTCAGGCGGTCGGACGGCGGAGGAAGCAGAATTGCGCCGTTCATAAAAGGTCCTGTGCCAGGCGGATTCCGTTAAACTGCCATCGAGCATCGGGTGGGAAAAAGTTGCGGTAGGTGCGCCGAATGTGCGATTGTGATGTCGCGCACGAACCCCCGCGCAGGACATACTGGTTGCACATGAACTTCCCGTTATATTCCCCCAGGGCTCCGGCAACCGCCGAATAACCTGGATAGGGCGAGTAGCTGCTGCGCGTCCACTCCCAAACATCCCCGAACATCTGGCCCGGTTTACGCGCCGAGGCGGGCGGAGCGAGAGGGGCCACATGGAACAAGTCGCTTTCGACGAAATTCCCTTCAAGCGGCAATCCTGACGCCGCCGTCTCCCATTCCTCCTCGGTGGGTAATCGTGCTCCAGACCATCGCGCGTAGGCATCCGCTTCAAACAGACTGACGTGACAGACTGGTTCTTCGGGAACCAATTCGGCCATTCCCGCCAACGTCATATAGTGCCACTTTCCCACACGCTGTTCCCAATAAAGCGGGGCGTTCCAGCCCCTTTCCTTCACCGTGTTCCACCCCAGAGAGAGCCAAAGCTCGGGGCGCTGGTATCCCCCATCTTCTATAAACGCCAGGAACTCGGCGTTCGTCACGAGTCGCGAGGCAAGTTCAAACGATTGGACAAAAGCACGATGGCGCGGTCCTTCATTGTCGTAGCTGAACCCCGCGCCGTCATGTCCCACCCCGCGCAAGCCTTCCTCGAATGGAAGCCAGTTCATCGGCGGCAATTCCGAAGGCCTCTTTGGATCACGTCTGCGGAATGAGGGCCGGAGCGGATTTTGCCAGAAGACATTCTTGATATCGGTCAGCATCAGTTCCTGATGCTGTTGCTCGTGGTGCAAGCCAAGGGTCATAATCGGCTCCAGTTGTGCCAGGAGTTGCTCATCGGCAGCCTCGATTAGCTCCGGCACGAGCAGGTCCACGTCAGCGCGGTAATGGAAGACTTCCTTTACCGTTGGGCGAGACAGCAGGCCACGGTGCGGACGAGAGTAAAATGGGCCGACCGCATTGTAATAGGAATTGAACAGGAAAGCGTACTGCGGGTGCGTCGAACGATAATCCGGGAAGAATTGCTTGAGCACGAAGGTCTCGAAAAACCAGCTTGTGTGAGCCAGGTGCCACTTGGTCGGGCTGGCCTCTGGCATGCTTTGGATGACATAATCCTCGGGTTCCAACGTTTCGCAGATCCTTTTGGAAAAGTTTCTTACGTGGCGATACCGGCGCATTAATTCGGCCTTCGACGTGGAACGGTGCCCGGTACTCTTGGTCGTCTCGGTTTGCGGTGCTTCAAGGATTGCATTCATATTTCCCCCCTTCTCACCACTTCGCACCCGCATGAGCGCCTCCGTCGAGTCGAATGTTTTCGCCATTCACCATCGGCGCCGATTCCAGATACAAGAGGGCATCCACAATCTCAGACACCTGCACCAATCGCCGAGCCGGGCTGAGCTTTTTGAGTTGCTCATGGTCGTCGTGGGCATGCATCGGCGTATCAACCACACCAGGCGAAATGGTGTTGGCCCGGATCCCGTCAGCGACGTATTCCATTGCCAAGGCGCGGCTGAATGCTGGAATCGTGGATTTGGTGATGACAGGCAATGCAATCGGCGCGCCGGCCAACGGTTGATCGGCCACGACCGTCGAGATGCTCACGATGTGACCGGACCTCTGTTTGTGCATTTGCGCAATTGCCTGCTGAGTTACGAAGAAGTACCCGGCGATATTGGTGGCGATCATCACTTCGAAATCCTCCGGAGTATATTGCGCGAAGGGTTTTGGCATGTAGATTCCGGCATTGTTGACGAGGAGATCAATGTGACCGAAATGCCTGAGAGCCGCATCGGCAGCATCCACCGCTGTTTGCTTCTTGCCTATGTCGCCGTCCACCAGAACGAGATCACGGGATGCTTGAAGCTCTTTGGACTTGCCGATGGTGCGCGAATTGGCGACGACACGATAGCCGCGCTCCACGAGCGCCCTCGTGATACCCAGACCGATGCCGCTCGATGCGCCTGTAACGATGGCGGTCTGATGTCTATCTTTTCCAGCTTTCATGGCTGATGCACTTCCTCGACACTGAAGTTGGGGGTTGCGGATCAGAAATCCGCGTCGAGCACGATGCGGTAACGTGCCTTCCCGGATTCAAGGCGGGCGAATGCCTCGTTGATCTGGCTCATCGGATAATGCTCAGTCTGCGGCGCCACGTTGTGCCGTGAGGCAAAGTCAAGCATGGTCTCGATTGTCGCCGGGGAAGCAGTGGGCGAGCCTGAAACGCTGCGCTGCCCCAGGATCAGCGAGAACGCTGCAACCGGGATCGGTTCCAGCACGGCGCCGACAACATGCAATCGGCCGTTCGGCGCCAGTGCGCCAATCATCGCGTCCCAATCCAGCGGCACGTTGACGGTGCTGATGAGGAGGTCGAAACTGCCGGCGAGTTTCTTGATTCCTGCCGTGTCCCTGCTGGAGACGACATGGTTTGCGCCGAAACCCTTCGCTTCATCAAACTTTCTCTCGCTCGAAGTGAACGCGGTTACGGTGCAGCCATACGCGGCGGCGAACTTCACCGCCATGTGTCCCAAGCCGCCAATCCCCATGAAGCCTACCCGGCTGGTTGGCCAGGCGTGCATGGTGAGAGGAGCAAATACGGTAACACCTCCGCACAAGAGCGGCCCGGCATCGGCGAAGTTCAGCGTGTCCGGCAGCGGAATGGCAAAGGCCCAGTGCGAGCGGATGTGTGTCGCGAAACCGCCTCGATGACCGAGGATGGTCGGTTGCACTTCCGCGCAAAGGTGATGGCTCCCCGTCATGCACTGGCGACAGTGCATGCAACTGCCCGAGAACCATCCGACGCCAACGCGCTGTCCGGCCTTGAGTCCCTTGGCATTCGGACCCAAGGCCGTGATGCGACCGACGACCTCGTGACCGAGAATTGCGGGGTATTGCGAAACGCCCCAGTCGTTGGTCAGAACGGAGAGGTCGGAGTGACACAATCCGCAGTGTTCGACCCTTACCTCAACCTCCTCGGCGCGGAGCGGTCCGAGATCAATGACTTCGAGCGCCAGCGGCTGTTTTGCCGCTTTGGCAATCCAGGCCTGATATTTCGGTGCGTCTTGCGTTCTGACGCTGACGCGGGGTTTGTTGACCGGTTCATTGCCGATCGGGATTGCAGTAGCATTCATAGATGCGCTTCCTCGAGTTTGATTGTTTCATTTGCTCAACTGTTTCGGCCACCAGCAGTGATCGCCGGTTTCGAAGCATTTGCACATTTCATGCCAAGGCCGGAAGCGGCGCATTCTCACGGAAACGCTTAGAAACCCGGCGAATTCGCGGCGACACGAACCGATGGATGGGGTCGAAGCCGCGCCAATCCCTTGGCGCGCCGCCAACACATTTTCACCTGCCGCTTTTTGAGTTGAATGAAGCCCTCCTGCGGCGATTGACGTTGTTAACCATACCCCCTCGGCGAAACAGCAAAACGTCGCTTGCATTTCAGAGGCGGCTATGGTTTTATATTACAAGTAAGAGACGCTAACAACACTCCATGAAGTTCCGGTTGGATGAGGCGGCCAATGCCGTCACGGTGAGGGCTGACGTCGAATCGGCTCCATGCGACTTGTGGCTTGGTGTGGACGCCAGCCCATGCCCGGCGCATTCATCAACCAAAGCTCAGGCCGACACGCGGGTGTTCGGAGGAATTCGCTATGAAGAAGACTGCTCCAATTCCGTTTGCCGGTTCCCAACTCGGCGAGACTCGTCATGT
>JBJKSV010000652.1:0-6280 GCA_046703605.1 Limisphaerales bacterium | reverse complement strand
TGGGGGCGCGACCTGGACGCGGAGCAGCGCGCCGAGCAACCATTGGACGTCCGTCGCCTCATCGGCGGACGGCAGCAAAGTCGTGGCCGTAGCTGGTGGCCCTTTCTACGAGGAGTCGGTTACGAATTGGGCTGACGGCGATGGGATCTACCGATCCTCGGATGCGGGCGTCACATGGACACGGACCAGCGCCCCGGGCAACCATTGGACGTGCGTCGCCTCGTCGGCGGACGGGACCAAGCTTGTGGCGGCGGGGCTGCACGGGGTTTACCGCTCTGCAAACGCGGGGGAGACCTGGAGCGCCCAAGGCCTCGAAGGCTTCTGCTACGAGATCGCTTCGTCAGCCGATGGCACCAGACTGATCGCCGGCGGGCTCCTCTATGTTTTCACCTCCGACGACTCCGGAGCGACGTGGACAACCTCAGCCGCCCCTTACATCGGCTTCAACGACTGGATGGCAGTCGCTTGCTCGGCGGACGGTTACCGCCTCGTGGCGGCGGCGCACCACTATGGAATCTTCACAGCGCCCTACTCCGGGCCATGGAGACTGGCCGATGCGCCACGAAGTTTCTGGGGATCGGTCGCCTCCTCGGCGGATGGCAAGAAACTGGTGGCGGCGGTCGGGGGGCCGAGGGGCCAGTGGGGCTCAGTTTGCATCTCCAGTGACTCGGGGGCAACTTGGACGGTGACCACTGCCCCTGAGAACCAGTGGGCATCAGTCGCCTCTTCGGCCGATGGCGCCAAGCTGGTGGCAGCGGACTCTCACCGGGATGCCTGGATCGATGACGGATTGATATACAGATCGGAGGACGCAGGAGCGACATGGACGCCGACCAGCGCCCCGAGCAAGCATTGGGCTTTCATAGCCTCCTCCGCGGACGGATCGAAACTCGTGGCCGCGACTTCTGATTACCATGACGACTCTGCAGGTCATTTCGTTGCCGATGGCGGCATATACCATTCGCAAGATGCCGGCGCTACCTGGCAGCGCACAGACGCGCCGAGTAACTTTTGGGCCTCCGTTGCTTCTTCGACTGATGGAACCAAGCTAGTGGCCGCGGGTGATGGTCCCGGCTCGATTTACACCTCCAGCGACTCAGGAGAGAGCTGGATCCGCACGACCGCGCCGACAGGCTACTGGAGGTCGATCGCCTCTTCTGCGGATGGAACGAAACTCGTCGCAGCGACGCGGCGCGCGTCGGAGGACGGGCGGGTTTACACGTCGAGCAACTCGGGCGCAACCTGGGCGCTGACCAGCGCGCCACCTGGAGATTGGTGGTGTGTGGCCTCGTCGGCCGACGGCGGCACGCTCATCGCAGGGGGGGCTGGTTTTATCTATATCTCCACCGATTCGGGCGCCACTTGGAGGTCGGCCGACGCCCCGGCTGAAACTTGGTGGAACTCGGTCGCCTCTTGCGCCGACGGGAGTCAGATCGTTGCGGTCGGTGATGCGTTCATCTGCACGCTGCAATCCCCGGCCCCTGGGCCTCCTGTTCCTCCTTCGCCTCGACTGGCGATTGAGTGCTCAGGCTCCGGCGTCGGTCTTTGCTGGCTGGTGCCTTCAACGCCCTTTGTTTTGCAGGAAACCTCGGACTTGGGAGCCGGCAACTGGACCGATGTGGCAGCATGCCCAACGCTGGATTGCACGAATCTGCTTCATCGGGTGTCTCTTACACCATCCTTGGGGAGCCGTTACTACCGGCTCAAACAGCAATGAAATCGGGACGTTATTAGCGCAGGCTTAAGCCGCGCTTCAGGGGTAACCAGACGTAAGCGCATGATTTCGGATTTGAGATTTCAAAACCGTCTGGCGCCCGCCTATTTCCGCAACGAGGTCTGGAATTCAGAAGCGCGGGGACGATTACCAAACCACAGCCACTTAACTTATGAAAACTAACAAAAACACACTAATCTGGTCTGCCGGTTTAACGAGGCGCCTCTCCGCACACCCGATGCGAATGATCGCTGCCACCTTCGTGACGGCGGTGGGGGCCTTTTGTCTCCTCGGCGAAGCGATGGCGGCGCCGGGGTGCTGGACGCAGAAGGCCGACATGCCGGAGGGCACCAGCACGCCGGCCTGCTGCGTGGTGGACGGAATCCTCTACGTGATGGGCGGCCATTGCCCGGACGCTGAAACCGCTTTGAAAACGGTCTGGGCCTACGACCCGGCCACCGACTCCTGGACACGCAAGGCCGACATGCCCACCGCGCGGCACTTCACCGCCGCGGCCGCTGTCGACGGCATCATCTACGTGGTGGGAGGCACGGGAGCCGGGATTCCGGGCGCGGCCGTGCTGCCAGTCGCGGCTTATGATCCAAAGACCGATACGTGGACGAACAAGGCGCCCATCCCAGCCGGGCGAGGAGCACATGCCGTCTGTGCGGTTGATGGGGTGGTCTAGTAATCGGGGGCTTGAGCGGTGGGCAGCAGACCGCGAAGGTCGAGGCCTACGACCCGAAAACGGATCAATGGACGGCGAAGAAGAGCATGCCCAAGCCGCTCCTGTTCCCGACGGCGAGTGTCGCCAACGGCTTGATTTACGTCTTCGAGGGAACCGACACTTTTGCCTACGACCCCAACAGTGACGAATGGAGCGCCAAGGCCCATTTCTCGCCGTCGAGCATGGGAATGGGATCTGCTACGGTGGACGGGATCATCTATCTGTTTGGAGGGATGACCGAAGACATGTACGGGGCGTATGATTGCGTCTGGGCTTATGACCCGGTCAACGACCGATTCAGTGCCAAGCGGAGGATTCCGAAGACGCTTGTGACGCCTGCCTGCGGCGCGATTGACGGGAAGGTCTATCTGACGGGCGGTGTGAGCAAGGAACCCGTTTATAATCCCGGAGCCGTGTTTTACAAGAGGCTGAACCTTTTCGATCCGCAGGGAGGGACAGCGCCGCTGATCCGGTCCGCGACGATGGGAAGCGACAATCGGCTGAGGCTGGTTTGGCGAGCGGAAGCCGGGATGACTTATGGAGTCGAATACTCTGCGCAGGTTAGCGCGACCAGGTGGGGGCGCGTTCTCCTGCCCACTGGCTTGACCGTGACGGCGACAAACGACGTGGTGGAAACATCCTGCCCAGTCATTGAGGGCCTGCCGCAGCGGTTTTATCGGGTATTCGAGACGAATTAAACCAAGAATTCGTTGAGATCCTATTGTGACCTTTATGTTCTTGGGGCCGCGACGAATCTCCAGAATTGGTTGCCGCCATTCGCTGCAGATCCCAAATGGAGCCCAAAGGGATCTGCCTGACCGGCCTTTCGAACGGTGAGAGCGTTACTATTTGGGATTTTTATTTCTGTATAGAGTGAAGGGGCAGTGTTTGCGCGGAGCGCAGAGCGCTAGCGGCCGGCATCGGGTAGAAGATCCCGGCGCAGGATGGATGGCGCGCGTGCTTGGCGAGACACTGATCTGGCAGCAAAACGGAACAAAAACACGAAAGGAAAGGCGGTATCATGCCAGCGGTTCTTGTGGGCCGAGACGGCTCTTATAGAAATCGCGGGGATGGTCGCAGAACAACAAAACAATAGAAAGGTAGGAGGTTATGAAGACAAAGCAGACTGTGTCACTTCTCGGCTTAGGCCGTGGCCTGGCTCTGGCCGTTGCAGGCATCGTGGCCGTCGGACCATTCCAAACTGAAGCCGAATCTTACACGATCCATGAGCAGACCCTGGTTTGTGGGGTCCAAGCGCTGCGCGGGGCGAGGATTTTGAACCATGGCGTCGGGACCTCGTCGATCTTCGATCGTCCGATCTCGGAGTTATGGTCTTACACCTCGATCCGGCCGCTGGACGTCGGAACCCAGCCGGCCATTGTGACGGCCCAAATCGAAGTGACCTACGCCGATGGACAGATTGTTTACAGTTTTCGAGGGACCATAGTCGCGCAGAGATTCGGACTGGGGACCATCCAGGTCATTACGGGTGCCGTTACGATCACTGGCGGTACAGGAGTCTTCCGTGGCGTGAATGGGAGCGGACAAGCAAGGTGCCTGGTGAGTTGGGACGGCCATTTCAGTTCATCGATCGATGCGGCTCTCAACATCCCGGGGCAGAAGTAAGTTCCAGGCGCACAACGGGGGGCCGGAGTCCGTTGGTAAGTCCGATGGGCTTCAAGGTGTGCCTGCGGGTGCTCCGCTGGGACTCCCAGGGCGCAGGCACTGGATGATGGTCCCCACGTTGTGACGTTTTTTGTCGAATGTCGTAGAAGGAGAATATGAGGGCCCGGTGTTCAACTGAAATAGGGAGGGGCCACTGGCGTTGATAAGAATGGGGCAGGCGCGGCGCTCGGAGTTGAGAAGAGGAGGTCCGAGGGAGACGCCTCCCTCCAGGCTCCCGGTGCTTGCCGGAAAGAAGGGAGTAACAACATGAATTTGCATTGGCACGCCCGACAAAAGGCGGCAGTGATCCTGATGGCGGGCGTGGGGGCGCTCAGCGCCGGGACGATTGAGCACCTCGGAACAAGACGGGTTGCGTCGTGTGTTAGCTGGTTATGGCGGGTTGGAGGGAAAAGGCACGAGGCATCGGCTTTCTCGCTGGTGGAATTGCTGGTGGTGATTACAGTCGTCGCCATGTTGGCCTCTCTGCTGCTGCCTGCGCTGACAAAGGCGAAGGAGGAAGCTCGAACCGCAATGTGCAGGAGTAATCTGCACCAGTTAGGAATTGCGTTAAGAACCTACTTGGATGGCGCGGACGGTGTCTATCCTTATTCACTGAGGATGCCCGCGGCCAACTCGAGAGGCGTTTCGCTCTGGTTTGACGCCTTGGCGATTCCGGACGCCAAGTGGGGAGAGGGCGTCTTTAGGTGCCCAGGGTATCCAGGCGTCTCCTATGGAGGCGAGAGCATTTTGGACAGTCGAGGCAGGCTGGCCGGGGTGCATCTTCCCTGCGGCAGCTATGCGTACAATGCCCTGGGCCGCCGGCTGCCTTTCGCAGGCCCATCGGGGTGGGTCGGCGCCGGAATTGGCTTCACCCTCATTGATGGCCAGCCCGCGCAGCTACCCGTTCGCGAAAATGACGTGAAGGCGCCGGCGGACCTGTACGTTCTTGGGGACGCGCTCGTCGGGATGTGTCCGTGGGGGACGGTTCGGGAACTTCGGCTAGGTGGAGCATCGGACTACAACAGTTTGGTGGGGGGCACCCCGAGGCTGGAGAGAGTCCAGCACGGCTCTCGGCTCATGATGCTTTTCGCGGACACCCATGCCGAGGGCGTTCCGACCGGCGTCCTGTTGGGCACGAATGCGGCCTGTCGAAGCCGGTGGAACCACGACCATGCGCCGTGAGTCTTCTGTTTACCAAGCTACATCCGCCTAACCTATCAGAATGTGGAGTCGAATAATTTGCGCAGTTCAGTGCGAACAGGTGGGGGCGCGTTCTCCTGCCAGTCAAAGCACGGCTATTGCCGAACCGAGGTCTGATGCCCAGTCATGCCCCCAGGAAGGTGCGGTGCTCGGGGCTGTCCAAACCGCGTTGTAGTGCCGCCAAGACGGCTTTCATATCGAGGCGCAATAGGGCAGGGGCGTCGAGCCACAGTCCGGGAAAGGTCTGGCTCTTTAGAAGCCTGTCGGGCGATACGGCAATCTCCTGATACTCGTCCTGCCGCAATTCCCACCGATCAATTCGGCCTTCTTGAGCTGGGGCAAACTCTCGTAGCGGCGCTCGAATTCGGCGCGTGAGAGCCGGTCTCCGGCCTCCAGCACCGGCCCCGAGGTCTCGATGCCATGAACAGGCGATTCGGTGGTTGATGCAGTGCGCGCCGCCATATCGGTACTTTACGTCAGCCAAGGTTGAAAACAAGCCCATTCCCCGCTACGCTAACCTGGAGCGATCGACGGTGTCACCCGCCGTCCAAAGCGCCGGTACACAGGGAAATCCTGTCAAAGAACGCAACCAGTGGTCCCTGCCCGCAGGCACACAGGTCCGCCGCGGCATCCAAGGCGAAGCGTCGCTCCGACAGGCATTGACGCCGCCTGTGGAGCCTTATATATATAAAACAAATGGATTCTACAGTCACATCGATTGCGTTTATGCCGAAAAACGCGCTTTGGTGTACGAGTAATTCATCCGTCTGCTGGGGGAAAGCCCGGAGGGTTGAATCGAGACGGCGCCCTTCACGCACTTTGAGCTGCGTGCCCCTGCGCGCCAGGCGGGACAGGACGGGGCGTTACCTTTCTCAGCGGTCGGACAGGTGGTCCAGCACCCAGGCCAAGTCAGCGCGGTCCGCGTCATTTCTGGGACTGGTGGTGGTCTGCGAGCGAGGCGGATGCAGGTACTG
>JBJKSV010000651.1:0-4330 GCA_046703605.1 Limisphaerales bacterium | reverse complement strand
TCATAGGATTGTTCATGAGGTGGAGTATATATTAACATCTATATCACGCAACGAAAAAAGGCGGAAAATTCGGTTTCCGAAGAATTTTGTCTTACGCCCAATCAAAATGTGCGTTAGGATGCCGATGCGCTATCCAGAACGCGGCGGGGGGCAGAGGTGCGGCCAACTGCCTACTCCGGAATCCCGAAAGATGTCACGCAGCCGGAAACCGATACCCCGCGCTACGCCGTCGATTTGTGCCAGCTTGGTTTTTGCACGAGCCCTAAGGACTCTGGCGAGCCTCCCCGGACGACGGGGCCGGGGCGCCAGCGGTAACGTTTTCCAGCGGCTCTCCGCCTGTAGCCACGTTTGCCTTATCGAAGAAGCGGGAGTGGAGGCTGATGTCCTTCGGCACCTTCTTTCCGGCAAGGATCTTCAGGGCGGTGTCAATGGCCTCGGCTCCGCCTGTCGGGTATTGAAAGGTCGCATCGAGGATTCCCTGGCTGACCCAGCCAATACCTTCCTGGGGCAGGGCGTCAATCCCGACAAACAGCATCTGCTTGGCACGTCCCGCAGCTTGGGCCGCAAGATAAGCCCCGTGCGCCCCGTCGTCATTGTGAGCGAAGACGCAATCGATTTTTGGAAAGCGGGCCAGGGCCGATTCCATCTCCTGCCGGGCATTTGGTTCCAGCCACTGCATATCGGCCACGAAGATCACATTAATCCCGGTGCCGGCAATCGCTTCTCGGAACCCGGCGTGGCGATCTTGTCCAGGCGTCGAAGTCATCAGGCCCTCGAGTTCGACAACGTTGCCTTTGCCCCCCAGCTTCTTGACGATCCATTCGCCTGCGGCGCGACCAATCTCCTTATTATTCGCGCCAATGAAGCAAGTGAACTTGTCTCCCAACAGCCGCCGATCCAGCACAATGACCGGAATGCCCGCATCCATCGCGCGCGCCACCGGTTCCGTCAAAGGCGCGGCCTCTTTGGGACTGATGATGATTAAATCCACGCCCGCACTCACGAACTCTTCGATATCCGCGCGCTGCTGAAGGGTATCGTTTTGGGCGTCTTTAAAGATTACCTTGAGGTTCGGGTGTTTGGCCGCCGCGGCCTTGATGTCGGCATTCATCTGTACGCGCCACGGCTCACCCAGGTTGCACTGGCTCATGCCGATGGTATAGACCGCTTTGGCGGACTTCTTCGCCGACGCCGAAGCCGCCGGTTCGGATTTGCCACAGCCGGAAAGGAAAACGCCGAGCGCGCAGAGACTGGCCGGGAGAGCAAAACGGAGAAGATTCTTGAATATGCGCATAATTTGGATGATGTGATACCCAGTCGCGGCAGGGTTGGAAAGTGGATTCTTCGGGTGATCGCCCCGATTGACTTGATCCGGAGATCCACTAGAGTTTTGTCAAACATCGGGACTAAAGTGTTATTCGCAGCTTCCCACCAGGCAGACTCCGCTTCGCGCGTCGTCATCACCGGCGCGGGAATTATCAGCCCCTACGGATTGGGTTGGAAAACCAATGCGTCGGGTTTTCGAGCGGGGCGTGTCGCGTTCAGGCCAGTCTCGCTCTTTGATGTGAGTCGGCAGAGGGCAAAGATGGCCGGCGAAGTGAATCTTCCCGAGACGCTGCCCCAAACGGCCTTGGGTCCGCGGCGTCTCCAGCGCATGGAGCGGGCTGCCAGGATGTTGCTTTTGGCCGCCCATGAGGCCTGGAGCCAATCGGGTTGGGCGCCTTCGGAGAATCTGCCCGTTGTGCTTGGCACGACCAGCGCCGGAATGAGCCTGGGGGAGGATTTCTATCGCCAGGCAATCCAGAGTCCGGATTCACAATGGCGCCAGGCGACTCGCATTCTGCACTATCAGGCCCAGCGCCAGGCGCTCGACCTTGCCGACGCCTTCGAGTTTGCAGGTCCCATCACTCTTATCGCCAACGCCTGCGCCTCTGGCACCAACGCCATCGGCCATGCCTGGGAACTTGTCCGGCGCGGGCGCGCCCAACGTGTTCTTGCGGGCGGCTACGATGCCCTCAGCCAGCTTGTGTTCTCAGGGTTTGATTCGCTCCAAATCCTCTCCGCCACCCTATGCCGTCCTTTTGACGCCCACCGGGATGGCCTCACCCTCGGGGAAGGAGCGGCCGTCCTGACTCTGGAGAGCCTCGAGTACGCCACTCGGCGGGACGCTGAAATCCTGGGCGAGATTCTCGGTTATGCCGCTGTCACCGATGGACACCATCTCACCCAGCCTCGTCCGGATGGTCAGGCCGCACTGGCTTCGATGACGGCCGCTTGCCGGCAGGCCAGGCTTGGCCCCGAACAAATCGATTACCTGAATGCGCACGGCACGGGCACCCGCCTGAACGACCAGTCAGAGGCCTTGGCTATCAACCGCTGGGCAGGCCAGCGCGCAAGATCATTGCCGGTAAGCTCCGTCAAGTCCGGTATCGGCCATCTCCTGGGGGGCGCCGGAGCCGCTGAGGCAGTCGCCTGTCTGATGGCACTGCGCGAGGGATGGCTGCCGCCAACCGCAAACCTATGCACTCCTGAACCGGCCTGTGCCTTTGAATTGGTACGGGAGCCGCGTGAGGCGCTTTCCCAATGTGCGTTGAGCAACTCATTTGGGTTTGGCGGCGCCAACGCCACATTGATCCTGCGGAGGTGGTCCTGAAGCGGGTCTTGATCAGCGGTTGTGGAGCGGTCTCGCCCGCCGGGTGGGGCATGCCTGCCTTTCGCAACGCCCTCGCGGCCGGCCGTCCGACCCCCGAAAGGGCCCTTATCCACCCGGGCTGCAAGCGCGCCCTGCGCGTCCGCTTTGTCGCCCCCGCTCTGCCACGCCCCGCCTTTATCGCCCATCCAAGACTACGACGCACCAGCCCCATCTCGCAATATGCCGTCGCGGCGGCACTGGAGGCATTGGGCGACGCCGTCCCGCTTTATAGGAAAGGGGGATTGCGGCTCGGCATTATCGTGTGCGCCATGTGCGGTTGCGTGAATTATTCGAGGCGGTTCTGGGATGAAACGTTGAAGGACCCAGCCCTCGCCAGTCCGCTCCTCTTCCCGGAGACGGTTCTCAACGCCCCCGCCAGCCACCTGGCCGCGTTCCTGGAGACAAGCACCGCCTATTACAGCCTGGTCGGCGACCCAGGCGTCTTTCTCCAGGGCCTGGCCATGGCGGCCGATTGGCTCCTGGATGACTACGTGGAGGGATGCCTGGTCATAGGAACTGAAGAAATGGATTGGCTCGCCGCCAGCGCAGCTTGGTTGTTCGACCGTGACATCATTCTGAGCGAAGGGGCCGGCGCGCTTTTTTTGCGCCGCTCGCCCCCCCAGGAACCCGGAGCGTTGCTCCACGCCGTCACAGATGCTCACCCGTTCACCCAGCGTCAAAATCGGGCGGCAGCGGCCCACCTTGCCCGCGCGGACCTCGGCCCAGGGCAACCGGATGAATTGCTTTGCGACGGCATCCAAGGCGCCCGGCGAACGGATCTTGAGGAGGTCGCCGCCTGGTGCGATTGGACCGGCCCGCGCTTGTCTGTCAAGCGGATTCTGGGCGAGGGCCTGGCGGCGGCGGCCGCCTGGCAGTGTGTGGCGGCGGTCGATTCCCTGGCAAAAGGCAGGTTTCCGGCCGCGACGGTCAGCGTGGTCGGGTGCAATCAACAAGCCATCGCGGCCCGGTTCGCATCAAGTCCGCGGTAGGAGAATTTCTGACTTGTTCTGAAGCCAATTACGTTACAGTTTTTTGAAATTCAAGCTGACAATGGCATCTTTTGGCATGACTGACGCAAACACTCTTAACGACGAAATCAAAGCGATGCTCGTCGAGAACCTGATGCTCCAGGTCTCGGCGAGCGAAATCACGGACGATTTGCCCCTGTTCGGCCCCGAGGGCCTGGGGCTTGACTCGGTCGATGCCCTTCAGTTGGTGGTCGCCCTGGACAAGAACTACGGCGTGAAAATCCCCGATCCGGCGACCGCGCGCGAAGTCCTGCGCAGCATCAATACTATCGCGCAGGCGGTGCGGCAGAAACAGGCGGACACTGCCGCTGCCTGAAATCCAGCGCCGCGCGCACCCCCGCGCACAGGGCCGCCACACGCGCTTCCAGGGCAAAATCCGAGGGGGCCTCCAGAGTGTAGGAGAGCCGGGTCTTGTGGGCCAGCAAAAAGAACGCCTCGGGCCAGTCCGGGCGTGAGCGTGGATCGATGCTGGGCCGGATAAGGCCTCCCTGGGCCGCTCTTCCCTCAATGGTCTCGGAGGGATCGATCGGGCAGACCTCCCCCACTCGCTCCAGAATGGCTGGGGCGGCCGAAGGCGCCTGGTCGGGATTCAGTTCGTAAAGGTAGAATC
>JBJKSV010000650.1:0-4437 GCA_046703605.1 Limisphaerales bacterium | reverse complement strand
TGGCATGCTGCTGGCGCATTTGAGCCCGGGCGACCACGCGATTTTTCAGGCGGACCTGTATGGCGGAACGTATCATCTGGCGGCGGTGGAGCTGAAGCGCCTGGGCGTCGAGGTGTCCTGGGCGCACACAGTCGAAGAGATCGAGGCGGCGGTTCGCCCCAACACGCGGCTGCTCTACATCGAGTCTCCGTCCAACCCGCTGCTGCGCTGCATTGACCTGGCTGCCGTCGCGCAATTGGCCCGCAAACAACGAATCCTGAGCCTGATCGACAACACCTTCGCCACGCCTGTCAATCAAAACCCGCTCGAGTTCGGCCTCGATGCCGTGCTCCACAGCGCGACGAAATACCTCAACGGCCACAGCGACCTCAACGCCGGCGTTGTCGTCTCCTCGAAGGAAATCATCCGGCGGGCGAGGGAGTTTGCCGAGAGCCACGGCGGGATGCTCGAATCCCACGCCTGCTATCAACTTGAGCGGGGCCTGAAGACGCTTTTTCTCCGGGTGAAGGCCCACAACGAAAATGCGGCGCAGATTGCGGCGCATTTGCAAGGCCATCCTGCCATTGCCCGAGTGAACTATCCGGGGCTGTCCGCGCATCCCGACCACGCGGTTGCCGCCCGGCAGATGCGAGGCTTCGGCGGCATGATCTCTTTCGAGTTGCGCGAACCGGGCCGTATGGACGCGGTCCTGGCAGGGCTTCGGCTCATCACACCGGCGCTGAGCCTGGGCGGAGTCGAGAGTTTGATCTGCGCGCCGAGCCGCACTTCCCACCGGGGCCTATCGCCGGAGGAACGCAGGCGCGCGGGTATCAGCGACGGTTTGCTGCGGCTCTCAGTGGGAGTCGAGGACGCCCAGGACCTTATCGAAGACCTCGACCACGCTCTGGGAAGCTAAACGATGATCCTGTGCATCGGAACGACGCCCGCGGCGCAGCGGGTGATGGTTTTTCGCAAGCTCACCCTGGATGCCGTCAATCGTGCGATAACAACGCAGGATGGCGCCGCCGGCAAAGCGGTGAATGTCGCCAAAGTGCTCAAGACACTGGGCGTGGAGCCTGTGGTTGCGGGATTCGTTGGTGGAGAACAAGGCGCACGACTGCGCTCCCTGATCGAGGCTGAAGGAATTTCGCTCGCCATGGCGCCCGTCGCGGCCAATACCAGGCAGTGCATCACGGTTATCGATGAGGCCGCCGGCACACAGACGGAACTGGTGGAGGAGAGCGGCGAGGTTTCACACTCGGACTTTGAGGGTCTGATGGCTCTGATCGAGGCGCACGCCAGGAACGCTCGTGCCCTGGACATGTCGGGCACTGTCGCTCCGGGAGTGCCCTCCGACATTTACCTGCGCTGTACCCGCCTGGCTCATGAATCCGGCACCCTCAGTGTCATCGACGCCCATGGTCCACCCCTGGCCGAGGCGCTAGCGGCTTCACCCGGCCTTGTGAAACCGAATCGGGCCGAACTTTCGGGAATGCTCGGCGCGACGCTCGAGGACGAAGGGAGCGTGAAATCCGCTATGAAAGACCTCTGTGCGCGTGGGACCCAGCGTGTGGTTGTCACAGCAGGAAAAGACCCGGTGCTCGCGTTCGACAGACGAGACTTCTGGCGGATTTCAGCGCCAACGATTCGAGCGGTGAACCCAATCGGGTCGGGCGACGCGTTCACCGCCGCCTTGGTGTGGCGGTTGTTGAGTGGGGACGACCTCGGCCGGGCCTGCCGCTGGGCTGCTGCGGCTGGCGCCGCCAACGCCCTCACTCTCATGCCGGGCGAACTTCGCCTGTCGGACCTGAACCGGCTGGCCAATGAAACGCGGGCGGAAAAGCTCCCGAGGTAGAATGCGGCGATGCTGGTGGAGAGGGATTTGCTGACTCTCTACAAGGTCGTGGTTCAAATCGTGCGCCGGGAGGAAGAATTGGCCAGCCAATGAGTCCTAACCTGATTCGTCGGGCATCGATGACTTTACACGATGAGAGCCCTTAGTTAGGGTATCGGTGTAATGACGCAATGCTTAGCCGAATCTGACGTGAGGGAACTGGCGCGGTCAACGCTGGCGCAATTTGATCGCGAGGTGGCGGCGTTGTCTCCCGAACTGTGCGCGCCTTTCAGCCAGGCGGCGATGCTGCTGGAGAGGGATTTGCTGACTCTCTACAAGGTCGTGGTTCAAATCGTGCGCCGGGAAGAAGATTTGGACAGGGTCGCGAGTTGGTGGGCAACCATGGTCTCCGAGTGTGACGAATTTGCACGGAAACTCCACGCTTTGCTGATTTCCCGTCCGGGGTGCGGGGCCGAGTTTTATTATGATCGGGTCCTCGACTTGAGAAACAAATGCCAACGCCTCCAGAGGATGCACGCATAGAGGCGATACCTCGCGAGAAGATCGCCGCGCTCGCACGTTTGTATGATCGGTTTGCCTTGGCTCTTGACCCCTTCTCTGAAGAGCGCGATCAAGCAGAGCGGGCTTTCCAGCAGGAGGTCGCCAATCTCTACGACGAGATCCCGCCCCCGAAGCCGGAATTCCAGATGTTCCAAAGAGGCGTTATCCTGCGATGTCGGCGCCATCTGCGCGCCTCCAACAAACCAACTTCGATTTAGCGCGCTCTTCCCGCGCGCCTCGCACCGACGGAAATGCGGACCATGGCGCAGCCGCGGCGCAGGGGAACCGTCAGGCGCAATTGGCCGTCGCGCAGCATGCCCTTCAGAGGCGCCGGCTTATCCTCGCCCGGATACAGAACCGTGCATTTTAACCCGCTGGCGTGGGCGCTGAATGCGGTGAGATTTTGCAACAGCACCTCGGCGGTCTGGTTCGTCCCGCCGAAACAAACGGGGATTAGCCACCCGCCAGGGATTTCAAAAAGGTTGGCCTTGGCGGCCTTGCCCTCAACCTGCAGGACATGGGGATTTAGCACCCATTTGCGGCCGCGCAACTCGTTGAACAACGGTCCGTAATCCAAGTACCACCGGTCGGCCCAGGCACTGGGCTGGATGGAGTGGTCGTTTTCCGGCAGCGGGGCCGTGGGGTAAATGCCGAGATAGAGATGGCGCTGGAAATAGGCGTCCGGGTCGGGCTTGAGCGAGTCTGGGCTGGCGGTCCAGGCGATGCAGGGTTTGCGCACGCATTGCCAGGCGGCGCCGTTGATCTCGGTCGGTCCGTAACCGAACTCGTGGTAGATACCGTCCACGTGGCGCATGAGGTCGGTGCGGTTAATGAGAGCGTTGACGAATATGAGCTTGTTGGCGGCATGGAACATCGGCCCCAGCTTGGCCAGTAACGCGCACCAGGAGCCATAGAGCGAACGGCAGGCCCGCCCGTCTCGCCAACTTATGCCATCGTCGGCATGCATATTGTAGAAGCGCAGCCAATCGAGCCGGTCGATGCAAATCCCGGCGGAATCGGGCAGCTTCTCGATATCCCGCCGCGCCTGCTCCAGCAGGAAGGCGCGGTAGTGCGGCGCCCCGCAGTCCATCCCGACCGCTCCCTCCCATGAGCCGTAAGTGTGGCCGCGTGCGTCCCGGAGAATCCCGTCCGCCACAACGTGCTGCATGAAGTTGTGGACGTTTTCCCAATAATCAGCCGGCGCCAGAGCCGGGTCGGCGTGCTTCGGCATGCCAGCGGTGGCGCCGAGCTCGGTCACGTTGAAATAATTGAGGACGTAGAAGCCCATCTGCCGCATGCGGGCCGAATAATCACGCAATTCGGCGATGGAGGTCTGAGTGCCCTTCACCAGCCGGGTGTAGGGCTGCGTATCAGGGATGGGTGGCAAGAACATCCCCATATACGGAAAGTCGTAGCTCGCCTTCCAATTGACGCGGAAGTCCATGCGCTTGAGCCGGCCCACGTCCAGCGGGCCTTCCCAGGCGGAATAGGCGCCCAGGCCGGCGATTTGGTCCGCGCGCGGATTGGGCGGGTTAAAGAATTTCGGGTAGCGGCGCGTCATCCAGCCCAGGCTGGCGCGCCAGTCCGCCGGGTGCTCGACCAAGTCCATGGCGAACCGGACGGTATTAGTCCGCGAGAGGCGGTGATTAGTCCGCGTAAACTGGAACAAGCCATCCTTGAGCACCTTTAAGGATAGATCGAGAATTGGGTCCGCGGGCGAGAGCGCCAGGCTTAGGGCGACATCTCGCTCCGGCTCGGCAACCATGACCAGCGGCACGACAAAAAGCCCAGGGCTCGGGCTGTAACCGGGCGCCTGCCCTTCCCAGGGCGGAGCCCCATAACAAAGGCGCTTGTTGGCCAGAGGACGCAGGACGAGCGGGTCGCGCCAAACATCGTGCTTTTGCTCCGGGTCGTCCCAGGCCGTCCAGAAGCGCGTTGTTTTGGCGGCAGGCCAGCCCAGGCGCGTCTCGATTCCAGTGCTCCACGGGCCCTCTTTACCTTGGCTTTCGATTTCCCAACGGATGCTGTTCTTCGTTGGAACTAACCTGTCGATGAAGGTGGGG
>JBJKSV010000649.1:0-3349 GCA_046703605.1 Limisphaerales bacterium | reverse complement strand
TGGCGGGTGGTCCGTATTCCCTTCGGGATGACCAATTGTCCGTGTTGGCCCATGTTTGTCGTCATGAAATATGATTATCATACTCCACTCCGCGTGTCAGTCCATCAACCCCCGTATCTCCGCGGTGAAAAACTCCGCTCGGCGGGAGTACGGTCAGTGCGTCGGCAGGAACCGGTTGAGGATGTCGTGCCGCGGCACGGCTTGAGTCTTCAGGGCCTGGTGCCGCTCGGCGACCATCTCCCCGTAGGTCGCTGGCGGGTTGGGATTGCGATACAGAACACCGGTGTAGAGCTTGGTGCCGTAGTCTCGGGCTAGTTCGGTCGCCTTGGCCCGGTCGGAGGCGTCGTGCCCCATTGCCTCCAGGCTCTGCATCTTGGCCTTCTGGGCCTTGAGCTGCTGTTCCTCCTCACCGTAAGTGACACATGGTGACTGAACGTTGATAAAGGCGAATCCGGGAAAACGAATGCCTTCTTCGATGACCTTGGTGAGGCCGGCCATATCGACCGGCGAACCTTGGGCCACGAAGGAGGCGCCGTAACCCATGACGTAAAGAAGGGGATTGACCGGTTCTTCGAGGCTGCCGAAGCTTGAGGTAACGGTCTTCCGCCCTCGATGGGAAGTAGGCGACAACTGGCCTTTGGTCAGGCCGTAGATGTGGTTGTCCATGACGAGGTACGTAAGGTCGATGTTGCGCCGGACAGCGTGAGCAACGTGGCCGCCGCCGATGGAGAAGCCGTCGCCGTCACCGCCGGCCACAATGACGAGCAAATCCGGGTTGGCGGCCTTTATCCCCTGGGCGATGGGCAGAGCCCGCCCATGCACGGTGTTGAATCCGTAGGCGGTGGTGTAACCCGGAATCCGGCTTGAACAACCGATTCCGGAGATGAACGCAATCTCGTGCGGGGGCCGTCCAATAGTGGCGAGCGCGCGCGTGAGCGCCGTCAGGACGCCGAAGTCGCCGCAGCCGGGACACCAGATGGGCTTGAGATCGCTTTTGAAGTTTCCGGCCTGGAACTTGGGAGAGGAAACGGGTGCGAGAGTAGTCATAACGATATCTTGGTAAAGAGATGTTGAACTCAGCCTTCGATCGCCTCGGCGTGTTGGTGATTGCCTTGAAGAGAAGCGACCATCTCACGCAAACGTTCGAGCACCTCGCTGGGCTGAATCGGGTTGGAGCCGCTCTTGGCCAGCGGTTTGACCTGCGCCGGAACGTCCGCATACATCCGGACGAGCCGATAGAGCTGGCCCTGGAAGGATTGTTCAATGAAGAGCCCGCGGCGAACCGAGGCAAAGAAATCCTGATAGACGGCTTCGACCACGGGGTAAAGTAATTTAGGGACGAGCAGTTTCACGTGCAGCCCTTCCGCCTGAGCCAGCCGCAGTGCCTCCTTGGCTACCCCCGACACGCTCCCCCAGCTCACCAGTCCGATAGGCGCGTCCGCATCCCCTTCCACCACAAACAGGTCCCGCCGGCTCTTCAGGGAGTTAAACTTGCGGAAACGCTTCTCATTCATCCGCGCATGCATCTCCCCGTTGGCGGTTGGCCCTCCGGCCTCATTATGCTCGATTCCCGAAGCCAGGTAGTTGCCTCCGAGCATCCCAGGCTGGCTGATAGGACTGATGCCTGATTCCGTGATTTTGAAGCGCGTGTAATCAACCAATTCCGCGTCCGTTGGGCGCCGGCGTTCCACCAGCTCAAATCGCGAAGTGTCGATTGGCTCGACGGTCTCCTTCCGTTGCGCGATTTCCTGGTCGGAGAGCACGATGACCGGCGTCTGGTACTGCTCGGCCAGGTTGAAGGCCTCCACCGTAATGCCGAACGTGTCGCCCACGCTCACTGGCGCCAGCACGGGCCGCAGGCAATCGCCATGCGCGGAAAAGGCGGCCTGAAACAGGTCGGCCTGCTCGGCCTTGGTTGGGATGCCCGTCGAGGGCCCACCCCGTTGCACGTTGATGCAGACCAGCGGCAGTTCGGCGATGCTCGCCAGGCCCAACATCTCGGTCTTAAGCGCCATGCCAGGACCGGAGGTGGCCGTCATGGCCTTCTTGCCGGCAAACGAAGCGCCTACGACAGCGCCCACTCCGGCAATTTCGTCTTCGGCTTGGAGCACCGCTCCGCCGTATTTCCAAATCTCGCGGTCGAGGAACTGCATGATCTCGGTCGAAGGCGTAATCGGGTAACCGCCGAAGAAAGTGCATCCAGCGAAGAGCGCCGCCGCCGCGCATATATCATTGCCGTCCGTGAGCATTTTCGCCCCACGATTCTCCGGGGCCCCCAGCTTGCGGTCCTCCTTCAACGGATGCGCCTCGGCAAAATCCAGACCGGCCTGAAACGCGCGCGCGTTGCCCTCGACGACCTCTGCTCCCTTGCGGGCGAATTTCTTGCGAATGCCCGCCAGCATGCTCTCCCGTCCGATGCCAAACCACCCCGCCAGCAGACCGATTATTACAATATTCTTGGCCTTTTCGGTGCCGGCATTTTGCTGGGCCATTTCGGCAATCGGCACACTAAAAACGACTCCCGGCCTCACGCCCTCCAAGGGCAGCTTGTCGGGGGCAACTCCCGTCCGGCTTTCATAGACGACCATGGTGCTCGATTCCACCGGCAACTCGCCGCCAAAACGCCGGAAATCCTCCCAATTCAGCGCCACGGCGACATCGAGCGGCCCGTTCGGGTTCAGCACCGGGCGCGTGGACAACCTCACGCGGCAGGAGGCCTCCCCGCCCCGGATCTGCGACCCGAAGCTCTTGGTCATGATACCGTGGTAGCCCTCCAGCGCCGCCGCCGTAATCAAAGATTCACCCGCTGAAATCACACCGTCGCCGCCCGCCCCAGCTATCCCGATAATCACATCTTGAATCATATATTACCCACTCTCCTACCATCGGGCGCTTTTGGCTCACCGTCCCTTGCCAAATCCTTTCCATTATTTACCTCGAGATTTCCAACATGCGCTCGATCGGCAGCTTCGCTCGGCGAAGGATGTCCTCGCTCAATTCAATCCGCGGGGCGAGGTTTTTCATGCAGTCGCGGACCTTCTCCAGCGTGTTCATCTTCATGAACTTGCACTCGCTGCAATGACACGGGTCGGTCGGGGCGCGCATCGCGTCAAAAGCGGGGGCGCAGATAAACCGCTTTCCAGGGCATTCCTTCTGCATCCGGTGAATGATGCCCGATTCGGTGACAACGATAAACTGGTTGACGGGACTGGCCTTGCAATACGTAATCATCTTTTCGGTCGAGCAGACCACGTCCGCAAGCTCCCGCACTTCCCGCAGACTCTCGGGATGAACGACCACCTTCGCTTCGGGGAACGTTTCCCGGAGCCGGAGCAGGCTCTCGCGCCGG
>JBJKSV010000648.1:0-5556 GCA_046703605.1 Limisphaerales bacterium | reverse complement strand
ATGAAGAATGCCACCGACAATGCCAACCAACTTATCAAAGACCTCACCCTCGAATACAACAAGCTGCGCCAGGCCAATATCACCAAGGAACTCCTGGAAATCACCAGCGCCGCTATGGCCATGCAATAGCCCATGGCCCGGAAGGAACTAACCCAATACTACCACTATGAAAAAGGCCTTCGTCTTCTGGGACAACTCAAACATCTTCGAGGCGGGGGTCAGTCCTCACTCTTTCCGCGGTAATGGAGGGGAAGTCGCAGAAAAAGGTGCAAGACTGACTGCCCCACGCCCGGCCTTCTGACGGCTTACGTGGGGTAGAGGATTGTCACTTGGCGAAAACCAGCTAGATTGAAAACATGACGGTGACATTGAAGAAGGCATTCGATCAGGCGGCTCGGCTCCCCGAACCGGAGCAGGAAGCCCTCGGACGTTTCGTATTGGACGAACTGGAGTTGCTAGCGGCCATTGAGGCGGGCGTCCAGGCGGCAGATCGTGGGGATACCCTGCCAGTCGAGGAAGTGCGGAAGATGATACCCGGATGGATTACAAAGTCGTCATCACACGACCGGCGATAAGGGACCTGGCGGAAATAGTCCGCGTCATAATCTCATGAAACAGGCGTTCGTCTTCTGGGACAATTCAAAGATCTGCATCAGCGCCAAACCGGAGGATCAGGTGGGAGCCATTCGGCCCGCACAGTCTCTGGTTTTGACCAAGCGAAAAATGACCCAGTGAATCTACCAACAATGAATAAAGGCAAAATTGTTCAAGTCATCGGCCCGGTAGTTGATATCGAGTTCCCGGGCTCGCTCCCGGCTATCTATAACGCGTTGACAGTCGAGTTTAATGTTCAGGGCGGTCCGACAAAGCTCACGTTGGAGGTGCAACAGCACCTCGGCGATAACTGGGTGCGCGCCGTCGCCATGTCCAGCACCGAGGGCCTCAAACGCGGCTACGACGTCCTCGACACCGGCGCCCCCATTTCCATGCCCGTCGGCGAGGGCGTGATGGGACGCGTCTTCGATGTGACGGGCAACCCGGTCGATGAGCGGGGTCCTGTAACCTCGGACAAGTACTACCCGATCCACCGTCCGCCACCCTCGCTCGAGGAGCAATCCACATCCCCTCAGGTCTTGACGACCGGCATCAAGGTCATCGACCTCATCTGCCCATTCCTCAAAGGCGGCAAGGTCGGGGCATTTGGGGGCGCGGGCGTCGGCAAGACCGTGGTTATCATGGAACTTATCAACAACATTGCCAAACTTCATGGCGGTGTTTCGGTCTTTGCCGGCGTGGGCGAACGCACCCGCGAGGGCAACGACCTTTACAGCGAAATGTCCGAGGCCAAGGTCATCCGCCAGGACAACCTCAGCGAATCCAAAATCGCCCTTGTCTATGGCCAGATGAACGAGCCTCCAGGCGCCCGCCTCCGCGTCGCTTTGTCCGGCCTGGCCATCACCGAGTATTTCCGCGATGAAAAGAACCAGGACGTTCTCCTGTTCATCGACAACATCTTCCGCTTCTCCCAGGCGGGCTCGGAAGTCTCCGCCCTCTTGGGACGCACCCCCAGCGCCGTCGGCTATCAGCCCACCCTCGCGGCGGAGATGGGCGACCTCCAGGAACGGATTACCTCCACCAAGAAAGGCTCCATTACCTCGTTCCAGGCGGTGTACGTCCCGGCCGACGACCTTACCGATCCAGCCCCCGCAACCACTTTCGCCCACCTCGATGCCACCATCGTCCTCGAACGTTCCATCGCCGAGTTGGGCATCTATCCTGCCGTGGACCCGCTTGCCTCAACCTCTCGCGCCCTGGCGCCGGAGATCGTCGGCGAGGAGCATTACCAGGTCGCCCGCGGCGTCCAACGCGTGCTCCAGCGATACAAAGACCTCCAGGACATCATCGCCATTCTCGGCATGGACGAGCTTTCCCCCGATGACAAGCTGACCGTCTTTCGCGCGCGGAAAATCCAGCGCTTCCTCAGCCAGCCCTTCAGCGTCGCCGAAGTCTTTACCGGCCGCCCGGGCAAGCAAGTGCCGGTGGCGGACACCGTCCGTGGCTTCAAGGAAATCCTCGATGGCAAGCACGACGAGGTCCCCGAAGGCAATTTTTATATGCGCGGCGGCATTGAAGAAATCAGCCAAAGCTAGACAAGATCATGAGTGGCAAAATGATGGGTGGAAATCCTGCGTGGACAACGCTGTCCGCTGGCGTTTCCCATGATTCTGCCATCAATGATTCTGTCCAACGACTCTGTCTCGTGGCCCCGCGAACGCCGGGGGCAACGGGGCAGTCTCGCCACCTCTCGACTCCAAAAGTTGTTTGACCTATGGCCGCCACCCTAAGATTGGAAATCGTTACCCCTAACGCCAAGGCCTACTCCGAGGATGTGGAGATGGTCACCTTGCCCGGCGTCGCCGGCGAGATGGGCATCTACCCCAATCACGTCCCGCTCATGACGCAGATCGCCCCCGGAGAGATCATCGCTCGGCGCGGTGGCCGGGAAGACTTCCTGGCCATAGGCGATGGATTCGTCGAGATCACCGGCGAACGTGTGGCGGTTATGGCCGACATGGCCATAAGAGCCGAGAACATCGACGAAGCCCGGGCCGAAGAGGCCCGCCAACGCGCCGAGGCGCGCCTGGCCGAGCAACTCGATGACGAGGAAGCCGCCGTCGTCAAAGCAGCCTTGGCCCACTCACTGGCTCAACTCAAAGTCAAACGCAGCCGAACCTAGCCCGCTTGATCTCCCTCAACCGCTCCGCCTCAGGCCGCCCGGCATAGAAGCCGTCCAAGGGGTAGCACCCGCTAATGAGACCATTTCTGGGCGCGGTTGTGCAGTCGCTGAACGTGCGGCAGAGGGCCTTCGTCGAAAGCGCGCCCTTCTCGATGGCATCGCTGAAAACACCAGGATAGGCCAGGGCCATGCGCCCGATCCCGATGAGGTCCGTCCAGCCCTTCCGCAGAACCGCCTGGGCGACGTGCGGCAGGTACTCTTGCAGGTAACTATAGGCCGTGCCGACCAGCAGAAGGTTCCGTGGCGCCCGGGCCTTGAACTGGCGCACAACCTGAATCTGTCGCGCCACCCCCACCAGCGGGTCTTCCGGCGGTTGATACCCATCCGAGGGTGGGTAGGCCGCGGGTCTCTGAATATGCGGATTGTAGTAGGCGGAGCCGGCGGTGAGGTTCAGGACCTTTACCCCCAGTTCCGCACACAAATCCATGAATCGCAACGGCTCGGCCAAATCGTATTTAAGAGGGTTCTCCTGGTTCACCCCAAAGCCATATCGATAGGGCAGCCACCTCGAGAAATCCTCAGGAATACCCCGCCCCGGCTTTCCAGGTTTCGAGAGCGCGGGGTCCGGACGGAACGGCACAAAATCAAACGCACTTAAGCGCACCCCGATGTCAATTCGGTTGCCGCTGGCACGAATAGCTCCGACGATCTCGCGCAGGAGCCGAGTCCGGTTTTCGAATGAACCGCCGTACTTGCCCGGGCGCGTGAACCCGCTCAACAGCTCGTGCAGCAGGTACCCGTGGCAATGTTTGATGTCCACGAAGTCCGCGCCCACCTCCCACGCAATCCTCGCCGCGGCCACATAGTCCTCGACCAGACGCTCCAGCTCGTCGTCCGTGAAGACCTGCTCGTCGCTCGCAACCCCGAATTTCCCGTCAAGAATCGGATGCCGGTAGGCCACGCGCGGTTTCAGACGGAACTTGTCATGCGGCTTGCAGTACCTTCCGGAGTGGGTGAGTTGGAACCCGACGACCAAATCCTCCGCCGTGCCGTGCCGCTCCTTATGCGCGGCGACCAGCGCCTCCCGCAGCTTGGCCAAGTCCGCCTTGTTCCGCTCAATGATGACGAGCTGGTTCGGATTGGCACGCCCATCCGGACGCACGGCCATCGCCTCTCCCCCGCAGATGAGTTTCGCCCCGCTCTCGCCGAATCGCCCCCAGCGCCGCAGAACCTCCTCCGTGATGCCGCCGGAGGAAGTGCCATCCCACCCTTCCATCGGATGAATCGCATAACGATTTCCAATTCGTTTGCCATTGACGGTGACATGACTCACAGGCTGAGCCAGCGGCGAGGCCCTCCCCGTGACAATGCCGCCATCGCAAGGCAATTCCAAACCCAGCAAGGCCACATGGTCGCGGAAATCCGACACCGTTTTCAACGATGCAATTCGCACCAGTTTCAGTGGTTCAGCCATTTTCGGCCCCGAACTTACTCTCTGGCAACTTCCTTGCAAACGTAATTCAGGAGCGGTGCGGCTTGGGACGCGCACCATGATTGCGGGCATTGCGGGGCTTCCTGGCTTTCCCGCGCCGCCCTTTCCGCCAACACCTCAACCGCCTTCGCCACTGGTCCCTCCCGATCCGGAGTCATGGCGAGGAGCTTCCAAAGGCGCCACGTGCCCGTCCATATAGACCACGTTCTTGCCGGATTTGGGCGGACGCGGGTGAAACCCCTCGTAATCGAGCAAGAGCGGAGTTGTTCTGGGCGGAAACGTCAGGAAGAAGTTCGTAATTCCGCCCGATGGGTTCCCTCGTTGCATTAAAAGGAAGGCACTGTCTGTTCGGGTTTCATCGATGCGGTGGCCGTTGAGCCCCGCATTCCATTCGTAGCTGGAACCCTCCCGGGCGAAGTAACCTTTTCTATCCGAGGGGCATTTGAATACTGTGACCACGTTTGTGTCGCTGTTGATGCCTGCCGCCCGGCCAATATAGGGCGCGAGCACGTCGCAAATCCGAGGCAAGGGGTTTCCGGGATGGATCGGGTCGGTCGGCAGGATCTCGGCGCTCGGCAGCCGGCTGTTGTTGTCGTCGGCGTAGAGGCGGGTCGCAATGCCGAGTTGTCTGAGATTGTTGACGCAGACGGTGTTAGTGGCCTCGGCCTTGGCCCGAGAGAGGGCGGGCAGCAGCAGGGCGGCCAGGATTCCAATGATGGCGATCACCACAAGCAGTTCAATGAGACTAAAGGCGCGACAATCGTGTCGGAGAACCGATTCGCGATCCGATAGCACAGGGAGAATTGCTGAGTTCGCCTTGAGATGGTGTGTTTTCATAATCAGAGCCATTATTCAGTGATCGGTTATCGTCGGGTTATCCTGTCATTCCTCATCCTCCGGGGCCGTGCCCCTGTCTCGCGAACTGGACCCGTTGCTCCGGAGTGAAGTCCTCAAACACCCGATTCGGATCGGGAGGACGGAGCCTCTGGCCCGGCTTGGGGCGGTTGTTTGGACCAGAGGCCAGACCCGTCTGGGAGGCCCTGCGCGAAGGGGCGGCGCTGTTCAAACCAAAACTGGCGCCATGTGGCATTTCAAGGCCAACGCCCGTGCTCGATTTGTGGAACACCCGTTCATGGTGCGCGCGCCATGCCGACTGGGCGAGCCACAATCCACCGGCGGCCAGCAGCGCCGCGGTTGCCAGGAAAAGATATTTTGCTTTCATTGTTTTTTTGCTTTGTGATTCAAGGTTCGCATGCACTTTCCGCCGATAATCAGCGAGCACTCATTGACTTTCGCCAGGCATTGTACGCGGATTTGTGGGAGTTGG
>JBJKSV010000647.1:0-4370 GCA_046703605.1 Limisphaerales bacterium | reverse complement strand
GAACTCGACGCAAGTATTGTTCCAGCCCAATTCTCTAATTTGTGCAGGCGGGGACTTGCTCTCCGTCTCACCCAAATAGACGGCGCCGTCCCGAATTCCGGCATATCGCCCACCGGAACGGGCGACGCTCAGAGAAGAGAGCTTCGCCGGAATGCGCCACGAGTTTTTCGTCTGGCGCGGTGGGAGCGGCCATTTTTGAATCTGCCCATCGCCGCAGCCGCTGAAGAGTGACCGGCCATCCGGAGCAAAGCAGACTCGCCAGACTTCCTGTGGAAGCCGTGGCGATACCCATATCGGGCTTCTTGCAGCCATGTCCCACAGGCGAACGGTTTGGTCCGTCCCCGCCGAAGCCAGCATGCGCCCGTCCGGAGAGAAGGCGAGGCCGGCCACCCACTTCTCATGACCGTCTAGTTGACCCAGCGGACGGATGGAAGGCACTTGCCAGAGCTTTATGTCGGTTTCGGTGAAACCGGCGGCCGTAGCGAGAACAGCGCCGTCCGGACTGATGGCCATAGCGGTAATGGCCTCGCGATGGGCGGGGAAGTATTGCGGCTCCGCCCACGTCTTCACATCCCACAGGGTAATGCGGCGATCCGGATCATTTTCTGATCCGATAATGTCCCGCCCGTCGGATGTGAACACCCATGAAAATCCGTGATGATCGTCTCGGGCCATGAACCTGGTCAGAGCGTCTCCTTGCCCAACCTTCCTCCACGAGGGGTAATCAAGCAGGACGATTCTCCTTTGGTAAGCCGCACTGCAAAGCCCGACGCTCAACCGTCGGCCATCCGGCGAAAATGCCATTGGCCCAACCCACCACCCATTGGTGATTGAAGGCAGGCGTGCGCCCGTCTGCAGGTCCAGAATGCCAATAGTGCCATGGAACTCGCTGGTCTGGTCGGTGAAAAGGAGCAATCGGCTATCAGGCGAGAAGGTGCCGTTGGCCTTGATGCCCGTTTCCGGGAGGACAGCCGTGGCTTGCCCGGTGGCAAGATTCCACACCTCCACCGCGCCGCGCGCCGAGGTGGCGAGCAGCCAACGACCGTCGCGAGACACTTCCAGGGAGCGCGTGCCGCTGGGCAGGCTACCCACTGATTCGGCCCCGGTTCGGCATTGCTGCCATAGATAACGCCACTCGAACCCGCGAAAGTCGGCCCCGGAAACCGCCGGCCTGTGGCGATTCAGGAGGTCAAGGGCGCGGCCCGGGTTGTTCGCTTTGAGTTCCTGTTGAGCCAGGTTCACGTCCGATACGTACGACCTCTCTCGGGCCAGAAACTGGCCGGCTTCGGCGCGGCGCCATTGCCAGAATACGCCCGCGAAACCCAGTGCGAACAACAGCGCGGCCACTGCCGCCAGGCTCGCCACCTGCGGATTACGCCGTGCCCAGCGGCAGATCTTCCCAACTGGCCCAACCGGGCGGGCCAGCACGGGCTGGCTCTTCACAAAGCGGTCCAGGTCCTCGGCAAGCAGTTGCGCTGTGGCGTAGCGTTTGGCCGGCTCCTTTTCGAGGCACTTCAGACAGACGGTCTCGAGGTCGCGCGGAACGGCGGGGTTCAGCGCGCGTGGCGGGATCGGTTCCTGGGTCAGCACCCGCTGGAGGGTTTCTGCCAAGCCGTCGCCCGGAAATGGCGGACGGCCCGTCAGCGCGTAGTAGAGAATCGCCCCCAGGCCATAGACATCGCTGCGCCGGCTCAGGCTGCCGCGTTTGCCCGTGGCTTGCTCCGGCGGCATGTAATTGGGCGAACCCAGGACCTGGCCAGTCAAGGTGAGGCCGGTGGTCCGCGTTTCGTGGTCGATGGCCTCACGGAGGCGCTTGGCCAAGCCGAAATCGGCGATCCGGGGTTGGTCATTCGCATCGATCAGCACATTGGCCGGCTTAAGGTCGCGGTGCAGGATACCGCGTTCGTGCGCGTAATGAATCGCCCGGGCCACCAGCGTGACGCAGCGGGCCGCACGTTCGGGAGGCAACGGCCTCTCACCAGCCAGGGCGGCCAACGATTGCCCTTCAACGCACTCCATCGCGATAAACGGCTGTCCCTCGGAAAACCCCACCTCGTGGATCGTCACGACATTCGGATGTTGCAGCGCGGCGGCGGAGAGCGCCTCGGCATGAAAACGTTTCACCGACTCCCGCGAGGCGTGCGGTCCCAGAGGGAGCAGCTTGAGAGCGACCAGGCGATTCAGCGTCTTCTGGCGGGCCTTGTACACGACGCCCATGCCGCCCTGGCCAATCCGTTCCAGCAACTCGTAACCACTGAAAGAAGAATGGCTCGCGGCGCCAACCGGAACCCCGCCCGATTCCGGAAGACCGAAAGCTTCACCGCATAATTCTGGAAACGGAGGCTGCAGCGCCTCGCTGAACCCCAGGCGGTACAAACACCCAGGACACAACCCTCTCGGGGCGTCGGCCGGAAGCTCGGCGCCGCAGCTTGGACATTGGCGAGTGGCCGCCATAAGCGATGAATCCAGTTCTCGTTCTTCTGATCCCAATAGCGGAAAGCACACGCTCGGGATACAAACCCTCAGGTTCAATGGCGGCTGACGACCGCGAAGAGGTAGCGCAACTCTTCGTCGATCTCCTCCGGCCGGGTAACCGTCTGGGCGACGGCTTCGCGCAGCAATTCGCGGCAGCGCCGCCGCAGTCGGTGGACTGTCACTTTGAGGGCAGCTTCGCTCAGACCCAGCTTCGCCCCAAGTTGCGCATAAGGACCGTCCAGCGGCTCCCCCGCGAGACAGCCCTGCAGGGCTTCAAATACGCCGGCTTTCCCGGCTGCCACCGCCTCTTGCCGCAACCGGTCCAACACCTGTTCGAGAAGGTCCAGTGCCCAGCGCCGTTCGTACAGTTGCTCGGCACTCAGTTCATGACGGCCCTCGACGTGATACCGCCCCTCGGCTTGTTCCAGGTCCAAGGGAGCAGTCAGGCAAACCCCGCCGCGTTTCTGCGCGCGCGCCTTCTCCCATTGGTCTGCTAGAAAGTGCTTGAGGCAAGCCACCAGGAAGGTGCGGAACCGGCCCTTTTCAGGACCCACGCCATCCAGGAAATCCTTGCGCAGAAGGTGAGCGAAAAAGGCCTGGGTCAGGTCCTGGGCGTCTTGCGGACTCGAACCTTGCCGGCGCACAAACGCATAGAGGGGATACCAGTAAGTGCGGCAGAGGGTCTCCAGCGCCTCCCTGGCCCGGGGCGAGTCAGAACTTCGCGCCGCCAGCACGACGCTCCAGTGCGTTGTGGCGAATGTGGCCCCGCGCGCCTCGGAGGCAAGGGTTGAGCCTTCCGCTCGCATGGGGGAATTGTGGCAAATCCGTTTTGGATTTGCACGCTTAATGTTGGGGGGCGGCTCGCCAAGGCCCGAATGAATCGGCCGTTGCCTGAGCCCTTCAGAGCAACTCATTCTGCCGGAGCAGTTGCTCGGCCCAGGCGGCGTCTTGGGGTGAAAGAGGCGGTTCCAGGGCGCGGCGGTAATCCAGGAAATGGTAGCGGCCTCGTTCGTGGCATTGGTCAACCAGGGGCTGGAGGGCGAGAACCGCGTCGGCATTGGTCGGGCGCAGGGGAACCTGAATTACCGGCAGCCGCTCGCGCAGGCGAATCGGATAGACTTCGTACTCGCCACGGCGTTCGGCGCGGATGGCACAGACGCCGTAAGAGGCGCCGGCCTGCTGAAGCACTTGCCGGACGCCTTGTGGAAAGAGCCAGGCCCCTTGCCGCACCAGATCGATCTCGACCATGTTTGCCCCGCCACCAAGAAAGGCGCGGCGCTTTCGAAGGTAGCGGTCGCGCTCGGCAGATTCGAGCTTGTTGCTGGGGCTGAACAGCTCCAGCACGGTGATGAGGCGGCCAGATGCCTCTCGGATCTCGATCCAACGCTCGATCTCGTCCTCCACGAAGACTCGGACGGGCTCGGTTGCAGTGGGAGGCGGAGCGGTTTCTGGCGGTTCCACCACCTGCGCTGGAGCGGTCTCCTTGAAAGTCCATGGCTCGCGGACCTGGACATCCGGACGGTAGGTGACGGGCTTCGGGCCGCCGCCAATCGTGAGGACTTCCTGCTCGGGTCTCGCGACCAAGTCCTGTGGCAACCGCTCCTGCAGGGCGTCGCGGATGTAAGCGATCAACATCGTATGCGCGCCGTGCCACTCCTGTTCGAAGAAGGGGTTCATCCCCGGAAATGGATTCTTCGTGCCCACAAGCCGAAAATTAACACGGGCGGGCCATCGGAACAAGGCGCCTCTCAAGGCGCCTGGCGCAGCCGATACAATCTCATGGTGTCCGGGGCCGGGATGGATACTTGGGTGCATCCGGCGTTGTTGCGGCACCAGGGATTGGATACGGTCTCCCACGGGCCGTCCAGCGAGGGCGCGCTTTGGAGGGTCCACTG
>JBJKSV010000646.1:0-6147 GCA_046703605.1 Limisphaerales bacterium | reverse complement strand
CCTTGGCATCGCGCTCGGCTTCGCTTCGCTCGGTTGCGGTAACGAGGCGCGCGTCCTTGAGGAGGTCTTCCCAAGAGCGTGAGAATGGGCGCGCGGAGGGCTCGGCCCGTCCGCCCCGGGCCCGCTGCCACTGGGCGAACAATTCTCGGGCGCAAGGCAAACCGTCCGGGTTCACTTCAGGAGAGCGCTTCCATGGCTTCGACCATGGTCGTGAGCATGGGAATGTTGGTAATGCCCGTGACATAGCCCTGCGTGTCGCGTTCGACCTCTTTCTGGCACATCACGACCGTTTCCGCGTGAGGGACCATCACGCCCAGCCGTTCCGGGGGAAAAGCCATGACCAGTTGCAACTGGAAACTGCGCGCCAGGGCCAGGCAATCGTCAATGCCGTCGCTGGAGAGCTTTGAGAAGGCCTCGTCCATGAGCACCAGGCCAAGCTGTTGGGAGCGGGTGGAGGCGCGGTCGCCGCGATCATAGACGCGGCGGAATGCGGCCAGCATCGAAATGAAGAATGGGGCCTGGCCTTCGCCGCCGCTCAAATTGCGTCCGCTGCGGCCCAGCGAGATCGGCGGGGCGTCGGGTTTGTCGGACGGCACCATCTCCAGGTCGTAGCGGTGATAATTGCGGTAGTCGAGCAGCCGCATGGCGTGCGGGTCCGCTTCTGCGCCTTTGCGCTCGGTTCCGTCCACGGCCTTCATCAGGAGTTCCTTGGCGCGTTGGACGTCGGTCTCCTGAATGGCGGCGGCCAGCGGGTCGGTCGGTTCGAGGCCGGAATCGAGCAGCCGCCATATCGCGCCATAGGCGGCGGTGTCGCGCCGCTGGCTGAGACGATAGCGAAACTTGCCGACGGGCTGGCTCAAGTATCGGTCCAGCAGGCGGATGGTGTTTTGTGCGTCGGTGATGCGCCGGTTCAGTTCGTTGAGGACATTGTCCTCCAGCCGCCGCTCCCACTCGAGTTTGCGGTCGGCGGCCAATTGGCGGGACTTGGTCAATTCGACGGTTTCCAGGACGCGCAGACGAGCCGCCCAGGTTTCATTGGCTTCGTCGTCCACTGGGAACTCGCCTTGATACTCGGGGTGCCGAAGGTTGCCTTGCTCATCGCGAACAGTAGCCAATTTCTCACGCTCACTATTCCGCTGGGCGCGGGCGACCGCCGCCTCGCGGCTGGCTTGACTGGCTGCGTGCGCCACGGCGGCAAAGCATTCGAGCCATTTGGGAAACTCAGCTCGGAACGTGTCGAGCCGTTCTGTGAGTTGGTCGTCGAGAACGCCGGTGAAACGACGGCTGAGTTCGACGCGGCTGGCTTCAACCTCCAACCGGGCGGCCTGCGAGTCTTGTTCGGCCCGAGCCAATCCTTCGCGCTCCGGTCGCGTGGTCAGTTCGAAGTTCCGTTTTTTGTCCTCGAGCACCGCCACCTTCGCCAGGACTTCCTTTTCCTGGGCCTGCAATTGGTCCAGGCGCTTCTGACGTGCCTCGCGCTCCGGCGTCATCAAGAGCTTGAGGGTCTCACGCGCCCGGTTCAACTCTGCTTCGAGCTGGGGCAACTGCGGCAACTCGGCGGCGCGGTCCGGCAGCGTCCCGTCGTCGAGACCTCCGCGGCGGCCATTGTCGAGCCATGCATGGACATCGGCCAGGCGCCGTTTGAGCGATTCAAGTTCGGCCTGCGTTTCGATCTGTACCTTCTGCTTGGCCGCACGCATCCGTTCGAGGCCCTCGCGTCCCAAAGTGAGTTCGACGGAGGCGGCTGGTTTGAGGCGGCGGCGCAAGGGGGCCTGCTTGCAGATGCCGTCAGGTGTTATGGCCCGAGTGGCGTCGGTCTCTTCCAGTTCTTCGATGGTTTCGACGCATAAGACGTCGCCCAGGAGGTGCTCGACATAAGGCCGCGCGATGGGATGGGAGACCTCGACCTTGGTCAAGAGGGACCCCTCGCGCGGGGCGCCGCGGAGCTGGCGCGCTTCAGCGGGATTCAACAAAGATTCCGGCTCCCGGCCCGGAGGGGTCTTGCGCAGAATCTCCAGGGCTTGGCGGTAATCGGCGCCCTCCTTTACGACGAGCACCCACCGCTGGCGGCCAAGAAACAACTCGATGGCGGGCCACCATCGCTCGGCTTCGGGCTTCACTTCAACGAGCCGGCCAAGCTGTTCAACCCGGTCGCCCAGTTTCTGGCGCAGGGCCTGAAACAGCGGAAAGGCGCCGGGCGCCCGCCCTTTTGAAAGGCTTTCCAAGTCTTCGGCCAGTTGTCGCAAGATGCTCTCGTCCTGTTTGATCTCGTCCTGGAGCGGGCGAACGAGGTCGCGAACCGCATTCCAGATCTCGTTGAACTGCTTTGCCAACTGCGGCAGCGCCGCGAGCCGCTCGACCTCGGTGCCGGAACGGAGATTCGCCAGCAGCGTATCATCGACCGCAAGGATTTCGCACAGCCCTGGAAAGGGCAAAGCCGCGCCATGCTTGAGCCACTGCATCCAACGATAGTGCCGGTCATCCAGCCGGTGGCAGGCGGCTTTGCGCGCCTCTTGCAGTGCCTGAACTTTGCCGCGAAGCTCGTCTTCCCGGCTCCGGAGTTCGGCGACCTTGCCGCCCTCGGGATCTTTGCCGATCTGGAAGCGGACCTCATCGAGCAACCGTCCGACCTGAGCAGCCTCCTCGGTCGCGCGGGCGAGACTCTTGAGGTCGTCCGCGTGCTCCTCCTCGAGTCGCTGCAACCTGGCGGCATGGGTTTGACGGCGCTCGTCGGCCTGAAGGAACCGGAGCGCATGGGTGGTGTGCTGGAGGATTGCCTCCTCGCGCCGGTTTGTCTCGTAGAGGGTGTGCTGCTCGCCTATGCGCCGCAGATACGCGGCCTCGTCCTCCTGCTTCTCCAGGCGCTTGCGAGTATCATCGTAGGCGCGGAGGGCAGCGCGGACCTCACGGACATCCAGCGGATTTTCTTCGAGGATGAACTCCCGGATAAATCGCTCGACGTTCTCCTCCAACTCAAACGCAATTGCTTTGGGAAAGGTGCGATGAAAGGCGGCGTCATCGAAATTGAGGTGGCGCGGCGTGGCCATCTCTTTGAGGTAATCTCCCTGCCGCTCGGTGAGCAGAAAATCGGCGAAGGCCTCGCGTCGAATCCAGGTTTTGAACTCGTCCTCGCTCAGGAGCTTGCCGCTGGGGGCGATGTCGGGGTAATCCAGACGCGCGGGAATAAAGAAATAGGTGTGCTTGGGCCGGGCGTCGGGGCTGGAGTATTCAAGGCGAACTCCCCAGGTCTCCCGTTCGGGTTCCTTGGAGCTGCGCGCGGCCGGACGGGTGAACTCCAGTGCGATGAGCGTCACACCGTCTCGGCGCAGGAAATGACGGCCGCCATCTTTGCCGGCCTGGTTGGTATCGCCGAGGCAGTAACCCACCAGGTCGCGTCCGCGAGCATTGCCCGTCGCCGCGCGGTTGGCCCGCCAATGCTCGCCCAGCAGGACGTATTGCATCAAGTCGAGCAAGGCGGATTTACCCGTGCCGAAGGCCCCCGAGATCAGCACATTGTCCTCGACGTCGAAGATTTGTCGGAAGCCATACCAGTTGATGGCAATGATGCGGGTTAGGGAGATGCGCTGGCTCACGAAGGGGCCTCCTCAGTTTCGCCCGGCTCGTTGGGGGGTTGCTGATACGACTCGGCCCGTTGCTCCCAGGCGGCGGCGTCTTCGAACGGAATCACTCTGGGCAGGGTAGGCAGAATCTCCACCTGCGACTCGCCGAACTGCTCGGCGTCATCATGCCACTGGACTCGCACCAATCGGCGGTTGCGAAACTTGCCCAGCATCTCGCGGAGTTGGGAGGCATTGGGCAGGTCCACCGCTTGGAAATAGAGCTTGAGCCGCCGCCAAATATCGTTGGCGCTGACGACTACCGTCTGGAGTGTCCGCTCCATTCGCGCGTCATGGTAAATCCGCCACAGCGTGAGGACCAGCAGCGTCTCGGCCTTGTTGAAGCGCGCCATCAGGCCGCAATCGCCCGGCACCGGGCGCACCTGGAGGATCGGCCGGTCGGGGTCAGGCACCAACTCCAGGTGCAACGGGGCGAGGTATTCGCCGATTTCGTGCTGATACTGCCGGGCGAGCATATACAACTCGTGGTCTCGGCCAGCGTCGCCGAGCAGCGCGCCGTGACCGAGTAACTCGGTCAGCACATCAGAAAGGCCGGTGCGGTCTTCGACGCGGATATGCTGCCAAAACTGAGGCCAGGGAAGCGACATGTCAGGAGACCCTTTCCAGAACAAAGCGTTCGACCAGGCGGTCAGCCTCCGGGTCGTGTGGAATGCGTTCAGGTTCCAGCCCGAGATCGGCCCTGAGAGGCAAAATCCGCCATCGGATCGGGCGCCGCGAGATGCCCGAGGGCCCGCGGTCATAGGCAAGCGCGGCCAGCAGGTCCAGCAAATCATCTTCGGTCACGACATGCAGTTCCTCAGTCGAGATTCGGGCGCCCTTGGCTGGCAAGTATTTCTCGATGAATCGGGCCGCACGCTGGGGGTTGAGAATGTTGAGGTTGCGCCGCCGAATCTCCTCCTTCGCGGCTTCGGCGTCTGCCTCCGCGGGTGGCGCTTGCAGCGTCAAATCCACCGGCGTGCGCTGACGGCGGGCACGGGAGAGTGAGTCGGCGCCAAAGAAGACCTCGGCCGCAGGCGAGAGCAAGGCCATGCCCGGCTCACCGGCGAGGTGAGCGAAGGACTTGCCCGCGTGAAGGCGGGCCGCTTCGTCCAGATAGGTCTTAATCTGCTCGGGCCGGCGCCCGCGCATCTCGGTCTGGTACCGATAGCGGGCCTCGGAGAGCCGGGCGAAGTCCGACATGCGTCCGTCGATGAGCCGCTGCTTGATTGGAATGGCCGCCAGTTGGCGCTCCAACCGCACCAGCCAGCGCTCGGCCTCGGCGTAGGCCGGCGAGGCCTCGAGTTGGAGGTGCTTGCTGAGCCCCTGGGCCAGACGCTCTTTAGTAAATGGATCATAAAGCGCTTCTTGCGCAACGGAGCGGGCCTGGTTCAGTCGAGGCAGCATGCCTGCTTCCTGCAAGGCGTCGTAGCAAACCATGTGCTGGCCCGCGTGAAACTCGACCAGAAAACGTTCCAGCGTTTCCTGCGCCGAGCCGCTGGCGCGCTGAGCGGTCTCGTGCTGAAGGATGAGACTCTCCACTGCGTGCATCTGGTCTTCGGCCCGGCCGAGGCGTTCGAGCAGATCTTTTACGGTCTGGCGCATCTCCTCGGGGCCGAGACGATTGGGGTCCAGGGCGTCCTGGCTAAGCAAATCCCGGCAAAGCGAGCGCAGGGTCGCGGCGAAATCCTTGAGTTCGGCGGGCCGGTCTTCGGCCAGTTCGCGCAGGAGGCGCAGCAAGCGCCGCACCTGCGGAGTGATGAGGACAAAGTGCTCGTCGAGGCTGAGGCGGCGAGGCTCCAGCCAGTGTGCTTCGATGAGCTTGTTAAAGAACTGGGCGGCGCGCTGGGCGAGGTCCCGGAGTTGGCCGCCTTCATCCTCATCAAGCTGCACGTCCGGATGGTTGGCCAACACCTCGCGGATGAGCAGGCGCGCTTCGGTGTGCGCCACCTGCCCGCCTTCGTCGGCGGCCTCCGCCAACCTCTCGGCACAGTCCACGTAAACCGCCGCCGTCGGCCGGCTCAGGGGACGAAAGAACCCCCCGCCCAATATGGGCGAAAGTTTCGTTCCTAAAGATACGGCTTTTGCATCCATCATACGCACGCGACTGACAATTCCGGGACCGCCCACAGAGCGGCCGCCTCTTGCTCATCGCGGCGAATGATATGTCCGTTTCAAGAGGACCACCAGTTCATTCTCCGCCGGTGGCTGATCGACAAAATCCTAGGGGCAGAATCATGCAGGGCAGAATCATGCGGGGCGAAATCATTGTCGTTAACGCCCGGCCGTTAGAGATGCGCCCATCTCCAGAGGCTGGTGTCCTAATCTGTTTGTTCACAACGACCAAGGCAGGCTCGGAAACAATTCAGATTCAAGACCGTTCGGGCCTCCCTCTGTCCTCAGATTCTCTCCCGATTAGTCCGCCCCATCATTTTGCCCTGCATGATTCTGCCCAATTGTTGCTTGTCTGAACCGTTTTGGCCTTCTACGGTTGGCGCGTGGTGAAAAGGCAATTATCAGTCCAATGGATTGG
>JBJKSV010000645.1:0-4055 GCA_046703605.1 Limisphaerales bacterium | reverse complement strand
CACGAAGGCAAATCCTACCAACTGGGCACCGTCGTAAATCCCTCGGCGCTGATCGAGGCCGTTGAGAAGTTCTAGCCCGAATATTTCACACTCGAGTAGGGCGCGCAGTCCTCTGCGCGCCGCTGTCTCCACAATCGGCAGCATTCGGCGGTGTTGCGGCGCACCGAGAACTGCGCGCCCTACCCGAGTGTGAACTTTTCGGGCTAGAGCGGCTGTGAACCCGGAGTCGCGGTGTAGGGCTAAGCCTTACGCAACAGACCAAAGCGCGCCTGACAGACAAATCCCCCCGTTTTCGGTATCACTATTCCCAGGTTCGGGCAGCAGACGCCAATCGAGTCAGAATTTACGCCTTGGTCCGTAAGGAGGGCGAAGAAGCGGATCGGGGCGTGAAGACAGAACAGGGGGGATTCGAGGCGAACGGCTGTCAGGCGCTGAGCCGCGGGAGGGCCTCCAACTGCGGCAGGGTCAGCGGGTGTTGGCGCCTGGCGGCCGGGGCCCGGGCCGATCTCGCCGTCTTCGCTTTCTTGCTGGGGAGTTCACGGAATCAACGACAAAAACGGACCGCCGGTGGACCCCAATGGACAGAAATGACGGGCTATTGGGGTGAGTTTGTGTTCATCCCTCGTTGCGGCGCATAGTCTATCCCAAGCGCCTATCGGTCTGCCCAACCGGCAAAAAGCGTGGATTTCCTTCGACGCCCAACTGAAATCCCCCTAACGTTTCTGGCTATGGCCAGCGATGCGCATCTCACGCCGATGATGGCGCAGTATCGCCGTATCAAGAGCGAACTGCCCAAGGACGCGCTTTTGCTCTTTCGGTTGGGCGATTTTTACGAAATGTTTTTCGACGACGCCTTGGTCGGGGCCCAATTGCTCAATGTCGCTCTGACCAAACGTGGCACGGTTCCCATGTGCGGGATACCTTTCCACGCGGCTAACGCTTATGTTGGCCGGCTCTTGAAGGCCGGACGCAAGGTCGCCCTCTGTGACCAGGTCGAAGACGCCCGGCCCGGCCAATTGGTCAAGAGGGAGGTGACGCGGATACTCAGCCCGGGCGCCCACTTCGATGAGCGGATGCTGGCCCCGGAGCGAAACAACTACTTGGCGGCCGTGTACGCGCTGAATAAGCTGTTTGGCCTGGCGCTCGCGGACCTGACCACTGGTGAGTTCATCGCCACCGAACTGGAAAGCGAAGCCGGATTGCTCACCGAGCTCCAACGGTTGCAGCCCGCCGAAATCATCTATCCAGCCGAGGCCCAAACCCTGGCGGAGTTGGTGGCAGGCGAAGGCCCAAGTCCCTTTGAAGCTTCCGGCGTTTCGGGGGCCGCCACGGACCACTCTCTGGATCCCGCGGCATCGCGCTCACCACTGGCCCGGCCGCCTCAGACCCGGCCATCCGCCGCACCAACGACCCCGCGGCGCTTTGGCTGGATCCTCAACAGCTACGAGGATTGGACCTTCGCACCCGAAACAGCCGTTTTCACCGTACGCGACCATTTCAAAGTGGCCTCTCTGGACGGATTCGGCTTAAAGGACCGCCCGGCGGCGATTGGGGCCGCCGGGGCCGTGCTGCACTACCTCGCCCAACATCTAAGGCGCGATGTGTCAAACCTGACACGGCTCTCGTGCTACGAGCGAAGTGATTATCTTGTGCTCGATTTCACAACGTTGCGCCATCTGGAGGTCCTTGAATCGTTGCGTCCGGGCGTGCCTGCCCAGGCCTCGCTCTATCGCGCCTTGAACCGCACGGTCACACCCATGGGCGCCCGCCGCCTGCGCGACTGGCTGTCTCAACCGCTGGGAAAGCTCGAACCGATCCTCCTCCGCCAGGAGGCGGTGCAAACCCTCATCGACAATCCCGGCGAACTGGAAAACCTGCGGGCTCATCTCGGCCAGGTGCGCGATTTGGAGCGAACGATTGGCCGGCTCAGCGGCGGCAACGGCAATGCGCGCGACCTCTTGGCTCTACGTTTGGGGCTGGAGCAGATTCCCGGCCTGAAACAATGCCTGGCTGCTTTGACATCCGCCGAGCGGCAAAGGGCCGCTTCAAGGAATGGCGAAGCCAGCCTGTTGCCGCCCGATCCGGCCCAGTCAACCGCGGCCTCGATGCGGGAGGATAAGCTGGGGCGGACTGCCGCGGACTTGCTGGAGGATTTGCGGATGCAAGTGATTGAACTGCCGGACCTCCAGGGCCTCATATCCCGCGCCATTGCCGATGAACCTCCATTGGCCCTGAAAGAAGGAGGCCTGATTCGCGACGGGTTTGACCCTGCCCTCGATGAGCTGCGCAGCGCAATGCGAAGCGGCAAGGATTGGATAGCCAAGCTCCAGCAGGATGAGACCGCGCGCACAGGCATCCAATCCCTCAAGGTTCGCTTCAACTCGGTTTTTGGCTATTACATCGAGGTCACCAAGGCCAACCTTGACAAAGTGCCTTCCGATTACATCCGCAAGCAGACCATCGCTAATGGCGAGCGGTTCATTACTCCCCAGCTCAAAGAGATGGAAGGGAAGATTCTGGGGGCCGAAGAACGGAGCTTCAAACTTGAATACGAGTTGTTCCAGAACGCGCGCGGACAGGCCTTGACCCGGCTGAGGGAACTCCAGCAAACCGCCGCCGCCCTTGCCCAATTGGACGTGCTGAGCGCCTTTGCCGAGACCGCGCGCCTCTACGCCTACTGCCGTCCACAAATGAAGACCGAGGGGGTCATCTCGATCCGGGAGGGACGCCATCCGGTGTTGGAGCAAACACTGGCCGAAGAACGATTCGTTCCCAACGACACCCGGCTCGACCAAACCGTCCAGATCGCCTTGATTACACGACCGAATATGGCCGGAAAGAGCACCTACATCCGCCAGGTCGCCCTTCTCGTCTTGCTGGCGCATACCGGCTCCTTTATCCCGGCTCTCGAGGCGCGCATCGATCTGGTGGACCGCATCTTCTCGCGAATCGGCGCCAGCGACGACCTGGCCCGGGGCCAATCCACTTTCATGGTCGAGATGTGCGAAACGGCCAACATCCTCAACCATGCCACTCCCAAGAGCCTGATCGTGCTCGACGAAATCGGGCGCGGCACCAGTACCTTTGACGGCCTGAGCCTGGCTTGGTCAATTCTCGAGCATTTGCATAACCAGGCCGGCTCAAAGACCCTCTTCGCCACACACTACCACGAGTTGACCGAACTGGCCGCGCGCCTGCCCCGGCTCAAGAATTACAACGTCGCCGTCCGAGAATGGCGCGACCAAATCGTCTTCTTGCGGCGGATTGTGGAAGGAGGAACCGACAAGAGCTATGGCATCCAGGTCGCGCGGCTGGCCGGCGTGCCCAAGAGCGTCCTGGACCGCGCCAAAGAAATCCTCCAAAACCTGGAAGAATCCGAGCTTACGCCCGAAGGAAATGTCCGCGCCTCCCGCCGCCGCCAGCGCGACCGCGAGTTGCTCCAGAAACTGCCCTCAACCCCGCAACTGGACCTCTTCGGATAGGACAGAATGAGAGGACGCCCCGATCTTCAAACCCGCGATGAGAAAGCCGCAATCCCGCCACGGCGCCCTTGTTTGAGATTAGCGTTACCGGGCAAAGCGCCTGCCCAGTCTGCCGGGCTCGTCCAACCGGCGATAGCATTGAGGCGCGCGCGAGGATCACCCCCATCATCCTGAGCGCTCCCGGCGCACGCGCTCAGTCTTACGGTACTCCTCGATTTGTAACGCGTTTGTGACGGCTTTGTGACGGTCCGAATCTCTCTAAGTCCCTGACTATCAACACTTGTTACGTTGTGACGTTTCCAGGGGGGGTACATATACTCTCCCCCCTCCCCCCACTGCCATTGAATTAGGGGGGGTCCCTGTCTCTTGCTCATGCTCATGCTCTCTAAGCTGCTCTGGGGGAGCAGGATCGTGAGCAAGACGGGGTGTGTTCCTGCCTTCCGCGGGGGTGCCGGGCGGGATGCGCCCCGCCCTGGGGTGGACACGCGATATTTCTGGCAGGACCGCCCCGGACGGATATACATTTGCGCAATATGAGCGACGCGGAATTGAGAGAATTACTTGCCCTGGAAT
>JBJKSV010000644.1:0-6004 GCA_046703605.1 Limisphaerales bacterium | reverse complement strand
GGTAAAGACCAGGGCTGGAGCGCTTGGCATCGAGATAGCGGTTGACGATCACCGGGCGATGGAGTTCACCGAGCGCAGTTTCGGTGTCCTGGTGCAGTATCCCGATACGTATGGCGAAATCCATGATTACGCGCAGTTGGTCGAACGGGCCCATGCGGCGGGCACACTGGTCGTCGTTGCGGCCGACCTGCTAAGCCTCACGTTGTTGAAGCCTCCGGGCGAGTTCGGGGCGGATGTTGCCGTTGGCAGCACGCAACGGTTTGGCATCCCGCTTGGGTTCGGCGGTCCGCACGCGGCCTATTTTGCGACGCGCGAGGCATTCAAGCGCCACACGCCGGGACGCATCGTCGGGGTTTCAAAAGATTCTCGAGGCCGGCCCGCCTATCGACTGGCTCTGCAAACGCGCGAACAACATATCCGCAGGGAACGGGCCACGAGCAATATCTGCACCGCGCAGGCCCTGCTGGCAAATATGGCCGCGCTCTATGCGTGTTATCATGGGCCGGATGGATTGAAACGCATTGCCTCCCGCATCCATCTGCTGACGGAAGTCCTCGCGGCGGGTCTCCGGAAGCTCGGCTACGCCGTCTCTCCCAAGCAACGCTTCGATACCCTGCGGATTGAGCTTGGAGCCAAGCCCTGCCTTGACATCCTCAAACTGGCTGAAGCCAACCGGATGAACTTTCGCCGGATCGACGCTCAAACAGTGGGCATTTCGCTCGACGAAACCACGAGCCAAAGCGACCTCGCCGGCATCTGGCGCATCTTCAACGGCGGCAAACCGGAGGAGTTGGCGCCGGAGGAATTGGCCAAGGGAGTTAAGGCCGGTTATCCCGTCGCTCTGGCCCGCACCAGCGGCTATCTCAAGCATCCGGTCTTCAATCAATATCATTCGGAAACGGAGATGATGCGCTACTTGAAACGGCTGGAGTCGCGCGACCTTTCTCTCACTACGTCGATGATCCCGCTGGGCTCTTGCACCATGAAGCTCAATGCCGCGGTCGAGATGGCGCCAATCACCTGGCCCGAATTTAGCCGCCTGCACCCATTCGCCCCTCCGAGCCAGACGGCGGGCTATCGGATTCTCTTGGAACAATTGGAACGATGGCTTGCCGAGATCACCGGCATGGCGGGGGTCTCTCTCCAGCCAAATGCCGGTTCTCAAGGTGAGTACGCGGGCCTGCTGGTCATTCGAGCGTATCATACCAGCCGGGCCGAGGGCGGCCGCAATGTGTGCCTAATCCCTGCTTCGGCGCACGGCACCAACCCTGCCAGTGCCGTGACGGCAGGATTGAGGGTCGTGCCGGTCGCATGTGACGAGGAGGGGAATATTGAAGTTGCGGACCTCCAGGCCAAGGCTCAGGCGCATCGGAACGAGTTGGCCGCCCTGATGGTGACGTATCCCTCGACGCACGGGGTGTTCGAGGAGCGCATCCGCGAGGTGTGTGACATCGTTCATGCCAATGGCGGCCAGGTCTATTTGGATGGCGCCAATCTCAATGCCCAGGTCGGTCTTTGCCGCCCGGGCGACTTTGGCGCCGACGTATGCCATCTCAACCTGCACAAGACATTCTGCATCCCGCACGGGGGCGGCGGCCCGGGTGTGGGTCCCATCGCGGTGGCGCCGCATCTGGTGAGCTTTCTTCCCGGCCACCCGGTGCTCGGTCTGGGCGGCGGCCGCTCCGTCGGGGCTGTCTCAGCCGCGCCGTGGGGCAGCGCGGGTATTCTCCCGATCTCCTGGGTTTATATCGCGGCCATGGGCGGGGCGGGCCTGAAGAAGGCGACTCAGTACGCCATCCTGAACGCGAACTATGTTGCCAAGCGGCTCCAGGATTACTTTCCAGTGCTTTATCGCGGACACGCCGGCTTGGTCGCGCACGAGTGCATCCTCGACCTGCGCCAGTTCAAGAGCGTTACTGTCGAGGACGTGGCCAAGCGGCTGATGGATTATGGATTTCATGCGCCCACCATTTCGTGGCCGGTGCCGGGGACGATGATGGTCGAGCCTACCGAGAGCGAATCCAAGGCGGAGCTGGACCGCTTCTGCGAGGCGCTGATCGGCATTCACGGCGAAATCCAGGCGGTCGAATCCGGCGCCGCCGACAAGCAGAACAACCTGCTCAAGAACGCACCTCACACGGCGGATATGCTCGCCCTGGAGCATTGGAACCGGCCCTACTCGCGCGAGCGGGCCTGCTTCCCAGCCGAATGGCTCCGCGACTATAAGTTCTGGCCTGCTGTGGGCCGAATCGACAACGTCTATGGCGACCGAAACCTGGTCTGCACCTGCGCCGGGATGGAGGCCTACTCGCCTGAATCAAAGATTTAGCCCGAATATACGCGGGTAGGGCGCGCAGTCCTCTGCGCGCCGCAATACCGCAGAAGGCTGCCGATTGTGCCGGACGGCGCGCTGAGGACTGCGCACCTCACCTGCAGACTGCGGCCAATTTGTTTGTGGCATGGCATATTCGAGTTCCTCCCATGGCAAAAGAAAGCCAAAAAACGGATGGTCGGGCAGCGCATTTTCTGATACAAGAAGTCCAATGCGGGCCGGAGTATCTTTGCGATGAAAATTACTGAAGCGTTATTTGCCGAGCACCTGGTGTTCCACCACATGTTTGATCACATCGAGGCGGTCGCGCCTCAATTGCGCACCCTGGCCGAGGTCAAGACCCTCGCCGCTCTTATGGAGGCACTGCTCAGGAATCATTCCGACACAGAAGACGCGCTCTTTATCGGCCCGCTCGAGCACTGTTTCGAGCAACTGGGCCAGCGAGACGCTTTCATCGAAGAACACCAGGAGTTGGATGGCACCCTCCAACGCGTGCGCGAGGCGACCCGGCTGGATTCCGCCCGCGAATTGCTCCTGGCGGCGGTTTCCTATTCGCGCCAGCACTTTGACCGAGAGGAGCGCATCGTCTTTCCACTGGCGGAGGAGGCCCTAAAGAGGGAGACCCTGGTCGCCCTGGGCCAAACCTGGATGGAACAGAGGACGCGCGTTGCCGTCTGAGGAGGGTCTTCCCGGGAACCACCTTGCTCCGGTGCAGAAGTGTGCTTACTTGTTGTGAGCACAATGGCCCGAGAAACCTACGATGCGCTGGTGATTGGCGGCGGCCCTGGAGGGAGCGCGGCCGCTACGTTTTTAGCCCGGGCCGGCAAGCGGGTCCTGGTGCTGGAAAAGGAGCAATTTCCGCGCTTCCACATTGGCGAATCGCTGCTGCCTTACAACCGCGCGCTCTTCGAGGAAATGGGGGTGCTTGCGAAGATTGAGGCGGCCGGTTTTAATCGGAAATTCGGCGCCCAGTTTCACCTGTCTAATGGCAGCAAGGCCCTCAAGCTCGTGTTCCGCAAAGGGCGTTTCAATCGCCACACCGAGGCGTTGCAGGTGGAGCGGGCCGCGTTCGACCACCTCCTCTTGCAACACGCCGGCGCCTGTGGCGCCGAGGTCCGCGAAGGCTGGACGGTCACCGCGGCGGGCAATGATTCCGGCGGCACTTATGTCGAGGCCCGCTCCCCAGCGGGCAAGCTGGAAAGGATTGAATCACGATTCCTGCTCGATGCCAGCGGACGCGCCAACCTCACCGGCAACCGGGACGGCCTTCGCATCCTTCATCCTCAGCTAAAAAAGCTCGCGATCTTCGGCCATTTCCAAGGGGTTGTCCTCGACGACGGCCCCTCGGCAAGCGACACCGTCGTCGTGCGCTCGGAAGACAAATGGTTCTGGCTCATCCCGCTGACGCCGCAAAGGGTCAGCGTCGGCTGTGTGATGGACCAGGAGCAATTTGCGCGCTCGGGCCAAACGCCCGCGGAGGCCTTCACTGGAGCGTGGCAGGCGAGCATGGCCATGCGCAAGCGAATCGGACGGGCCATGCCGCTGGGCCCCTTCCAAACCAGCGGTGACTTCTCCTACTACAATCGGCGCCTGACTGGCCCGCGGCTGCTCCGGGTCGGTGACGCCGCCGGGTTTATGGACCCCATCTTTTCAGCCGGGGTTTACCTGGCCATGCACTCCGGCAGGCTCGCGGCGCGGACGGTCATCGAGTCGCTCGCCGCGCGTGACGACGGGAGGGCGGCGATGCGCCTTTACGAAAGACGGGTCTTCCGGGCCATGCGCTTTTTCTGGGACATGTCTCTGGCCTTTTACACAACCCCATTTCTAGAGCTTTTCATGGAGCCACGTCCCACCTTCGGCTTGCCCGATGCGGTTGTCGCGATTCTGGCCGGTGAACTGGAGGGAGGCTGGGAGTTGGCAGTCCGGCGCAAGGCGTTTTTCGGTCTGGTTTGGTTGCAACGGCGCATGGCCCTGGTGCCGCATATCTCTTTTGCGGACGATTCTCCCGCCAGCCCGGATTCGGTATTGTGATGGCTAAACAGCCTGGAGGGTCATGATTTTGGGGGTTGCCGTTTCTTTGGGTTTCGGGCCCGAGGAGAACGCAAGATAGACAAAGGCGAACAAGTTTGCCACGGGCAGGAACAGCAGAAGGGCCAAGGCCCCGTTTTTTGAGCGCGCCCGGACGATCTTCACGCACCAGACAACATGCACCACGAGGTTGACCAGCGGCAGCAGCAACGCCAGAATCCAAACTGGAGGCATGCCCGCTGACCGGAACAGGGGAATGAGTTGCAAGCCGGGAATCCAGATGAGTACCCCCGGTTCATTCCCGGTCTTGCGGCAGATGAGCTGGGCGCAATAAGAGAAGAAGAGGTGGAGAAAGAGTGCCAGGAATGTTGCCAGGACAATCGTTTTCGTGTTAACCAAGGCGCGATTTGCAAGGGCGGACTTCATCCGCTGCCGCCACTGGCGCTCCAGATGCTTGACTTCGCCCGACTGTTTCATCCGCGTTACTTCCGCCTTCGCCCAGGTCGCAACCTTTCCGCTCTTGGTGCTGGAGGCCACCTTGTAACCGAGTTTGGCCCGGACTTCATCGGGCAGGCTCGCTACTTTAACGCTGGTCAGGCCGCCCTCGTGGAGAAGAACAACGTACTCGGAGTTCCGCGTGCCAACTGTCACGTTGGTGAATGTCTGTGTCCCGATTTTGAGCAAATCAAATTTCAGGTCTTCCTTGTGGTCCGCGACAGGATCGGCGGCCATAAGCCGAAGACAGAAGATGCCTAAAGCCAGAACACAAACTCTATTTAAGACGACGTTGCCAATTAACCCAATCTTCATAGCTTCTGCAGCCCTCTCGTGCCTGAGGCGAGCCGTTCTTGGGACAGGCGCCGGCTCTTTCTCCTCCTCAAGCAGGCGGTCAGCCGGGCGGCGCCATGCCGCGCGCAATCTGCGGAGGGTTGCCGGTTCCTGGATGGCAAGACGCGTGCCACCTTCCCGCCGGCCCCATATCAATTTGCGATTTTAGATTTGCGATTTGCGATTGGGGGCCGTGCCGGGGAGCCTTTGGCGATGAACGAGGCTCCGTTGAGTTAGATCGAGAGCAGTTTCTTCAAGGGCGCCGCGCTCTTGATCGGGCTGACCAAGGCGAGGTTCAGCCTCTCGGGTCGAAAGAAGTCCCGGGCCGACTCCCGGATTTCGGCCCCAGTGACCCTGCTGAGCCGGCGTTTGATGTCGTCCGGGAGAAAGACCTGGCCGTAGCCGATGAGGTGCTCGCCCAGCCAGTTCATCTGGTTCTCGGTGCTCTCGAGGCTCAGATCGATCTGCCCCAGCACGTAATCCCGGGCGCGGCGCAACTCCGCGACGCCAGGCGGTTTTTCGGAGAGGCGCCGCAGCTCCCGCATGATAAGCCCAGTCGCTTTGCCCACATTGACCTCATCCAGCCCCGCCGAGATGACCAGGTCCCCCGTGTCGTCGAAAAAGCTGGGGCTGCTATAGACCGAATAGGCCAGGCCGCGGTCTTCGCGGAGGACTTGGAAGAGCCTGGAGCTCATATTCTCACCCAGTATCGCATTCAAGAGCCGGAGGGCGTATCGCCGTTCGTCGTGCCGGGAGCAGGTGCGGATTCCAATGGCGAGCTGGGTCTGCTCAGTCTGCTTGGTGAACAGGCAAACC
>JBJKSV010000643.1:0-4178 GCA_046703605.1 Limisphaerales bacterium | reverse complement strand
CGCTGTATTCCTTTGTGCCCGAGGACCGGCTCGCGGCGATCGGGCTGACGCCACTGCACACACGCGAACTGATTCTGGCAGATGGCCGGCGCGACCGCCGCTTGTTGGGCGCGGCCTTGCTGTCGGTCGCTGAAGTCGGAGAGACGCTGCCTTGCCTGGTCATTTTTGCGCCAGTTAACTCGCTCTATCTCTTGGGTGCGACGGCGTTGGAAAACTTCGGTGTGGAGGCAGACCCGGCCAATCAGCGGCTCAAACCCATTGCCGCCGTGATTGGCGGATTCCTCGCGTCAAGGCCGGCGTAGGGCAGGCGTCAGTTTCGCCCCGTCCACCACCAGCGCCCGGAAGCCACGGTGGCTGGTGGCGCTGTCAGGAGGGATGCTGCGCTTCTTCCCAGCGGATGGCGTGGCGGACCAAATCGGCGCCGCTTTTGAGTTTGAGTTTGCGCTTGATGTTGGCGCGGTGGACTTCGACGGTCTTGACGCTCAGGTGCAGGCGCTGGGCGATTTCGCGAGTGCCCAGTCCCGCGCCAATGAGCTGGAAAATCTCGAACTCCCGATCGGTAAGCAACTCCACCGGCGAATCGCTCACCTCGGCCTTGTGGCCGGAGAAGATTTCGAGGATCTTTGCGGCCATTCTTTCGCTCACATAGATTTGTCCGTTCAAGACTTGCCGGATGGCGTGCAGGAGTTGCTTGCCGCCCTCCTGCTTCATGATGTAGCCGCGGGCTCCGGCGCGCAAGACTCGCTCCACGTAGATGGATTCCTCGTGCATTGAGAACACGAGCACGGGCAGGCCGGGATGCATGGCCTGGAGGTCTTTGATGAGTTCGAGCCCATTTTTGTCCGGCAAGGAGATATCGACCAAAACCAGGTCCGGCCTGCGCGCGGCGACCTGCTTGAGGGCCTGCGCGGCGCTATCGGCATCGCAACAGGCCGCCAGGTCCGGCTCGTTTTCGATCAATTGCGCCAGGCCCTGGCGCATCATCGGATGGTCGTCCACGATGAGGATCCGCTTCTTGCTTTGGGGCTTCTGATTCATGGCTGGGTTGTGGCCAGGGCCGGGATTGAGCAGGTAACCACAGCGCCCCCGTGCGGGCCGGATTCGACTGCCAGGGATCCTCCGATCATGCCGGCCCTCGAGCGCATGATGCGCAGGCCCATGCCTGCCGAACCTGGCTCCTTGGGAAAACCCCGGCCGTCGTCGGTCACGCGCAGGAAGGCGCGTTCCCCGGATTGCCGCAGTTCAATGAGCACGCTCGGGGCGTGACCGTGTCGTATGGCGTTGGAAACCGCCTCCTGGGCAATGCGGTAAAGATGCGTGGCGGTCGGCAGATCGCGAACCCCGGCGGCGCCCTCACACACCAGCCGGCACTGGATGCCGAACATCTTCTCGGCATTGGCGGCCAATTCCTGGAGCGCGGAGGCCAGCCCCTCGGATTGGAGCGTGACGGGGGAGAGTCCGCGTGAGAGCCGGCGGGTCTGGGCGATGACCTCGCGCACCTGCCGCGCAATTTCTCCGGCCCGGGCCGCGCCGTCTTTTGAGCGGGCCGAGAGTTTTTGTTCGAGAGCCTGGCTCATTAGTTCGATTCCAGCCAGGTGCTGGCAGAGCCCGTCGTGCAGGTCCTGGCCGATGCGCTGTCGTTCACGGTCGCTAATTTCGAGGATTTCCTTCTCCAATCGTTTGGATTCGGTGATATCGCGGAAAATAATCAGCCAGTGCGTGATGGCGCCAGATTTATCCTTCACCGGCCCGACGCGCCATTCGCCCCACCGTTCGCCGGCCGGGGTTTGGTAGATGGAGACGTGCTCGAGAAACTGCTCGTCTTGGGGCATGCCCCGGCGCAGCCGCTGGTGGATGCCCGCCAGGCTGACCACTGAGCTGAGCCGGCGGCCCTCGACGGCCTGCGCTGAATAGCCGGTGGCCCGGGCAAAGGCAGGATTGATATAGAGCACGCGTGGGTCGGGCAGCTCGGCACTGGTAATGAGGACCGCGCTGAACCCCTGCTCGACCACGCTTTTTATCAGATGCACTTGCGCCTCGGCCTCGGCGAGCCGGCGTTGCTGGTCCAGGTGCTCCAGGGCGCGGCGGACGACGTTGGGCACAAACTGGAGAAAATCGACGTCTTTGATGAGGTAGTCCAGGGCGCCGCGCTTCATCATCTCAACGGCCACGCGCTCGTCGCCCTGGCCTGTGATGATAATGAAGGGGGGGCAGTGACCGGCGGCGGCCAGTCCTTCTATCAGTTCACGTCCTTCCACATCCTGGAGCTTGAGGTCCAGCAACATCAACGCCGCAGGGTTTCTGGCCAACCATCCTCGCGCCGCCACGCCGGAGGAGGCGGTGGCGGTTTGGAAGCCTTCGCGCTGGAGTGCCTTTTCGATCAGGCGGAGCAACCCGCGATCATCATCCACAATGAAGATTGGATTCTGTTCAACGCCCGCTCCCATAAGGAGTCATTTGAAGGTGTCTCCATCGATCTCAGGCACTTCGACCAGCGAGATGTAGAGGCCGAGACTTTTGATGGCCTCGGCGAACTTGTCGTAATCGACCGGCTTGACAATGTAGCTGGCGCAACCAATGGAGTGGCATCGCTCGACTTCACGCGGGTCATCGGTCGTGGTGAGCATGATGACGGGGATCTTGCGAAGTTCCGGGTCCTGCTTGAGCTGCCGCAACACCTCGACGCCGTCCACGCGCGGCATGCGAATGTCCAGCAGCAAGAGATAGGACGTTTCCTGGGCCCGGTGAGGGCCCGTCCCGCGTCGAAAAAGGAAGTCCAGGACGGATTGGCCGTTGTCGAATCGCTCAATGTGATTGTGAAGGCCGGCGCGGGTCTGGTTCTTTTCGATGAGGCGCGCGTGGCCGTCGTCATCTTCGGCAATGAGGATGATTACCTCACGGGTCATATTCATGGATTTGGATGGTTGTCGTTTTGGGGTGCATCGGAGCAGGGAAGGGAGACGAAAAAGGTGCTGCCTTTGCCCGGTTCGGATTCGAGCCAGATCTTGCCGTTCTGCCGTTCGAGGCTGCGTTGGGCGATGGTCAGCCCGAGGCCCTCTCCTTCGCTGGCCGAGGGATCCAGGCGATGGAAGATCTCGAAGACCCGGGGCTGGTGCTGGGGTGCGATGCCGATTCCGTTGTCGCGGACGGCGTAGAGAGAGCGCCCCTGCTGCACGTGCCCGCTCACCGAAATGGCGCCGGACCGGTTTGGGTCGAGGTATTTGATAGCATTGTCCAGGAGATTGGAGAAGACCTGGCTGATCTGGGTCGCATCCCCAAGACAGGGAGGAAGCGGGTCAAGATGAAGAGTGGCCGGAGCGCGCTGGAACTGGAATTCCATGGCCTTGGTGATGGCTCGGAGCAGGTCGTTCATATCCAAGGGCTCGATGCGCAAAGCCGCCCGGCCAAGGCGGGAGTAGCGAAGCAGGCCCGAAAGCAGCGCGTCTAACTTGGCGACACCGGCCTGGATAAAATCAAGCGACTCGGCAATGTCTCCGTCCAGGAGGGATTGCATCTGCTCCAGTCCAGGGACGGGGCCGGCGCCCGCCAGACGCGCGCGAAGGCTCTGGCAGGCATGCGCCAATTCCCGGCTAAAGCCCTGGATGTTAACCAGCGGTGAGCGCAAATCGTGCGAGGCGACGTACACGATGATCTCCAGCTCCTTGTTCTTTTCGGCCAGTGTCCGCGCCAGCTCGGCCAGCCGGTCCTCGGCCTGTTTGCGTTCGCTAATGTCTCGAATGAATCCCGCAAACAACCGGCGATTGGCCAGCCGCACTTCGCTCACCGCCAGGTCCATCGGGAAAGTCGTGCCGTCCTTCTTGAGGCCTATGACCTCCCGGCCAATGCCGATGATTTTCGCCGTGCCCGTCCGGATGTAATCGCTCATGTAGCGATCATGCTCTTCACGGTAAGGCGAAGGCATGAGCATGCTCACGTTCCGCCCGACGACCTCAGCCGCGGCCCAGCCGAAAAGCCGCTCCGCCGCGGGATTCATCGTCTCGACAATGCCGTGTTCGTCAATCGTGAGGATTCCTTCGACGGCCGTTCGCAGGATCGCCCGCAGGCGTTCTTCGCTGTCGTGTAAGGCGTAAGGAACCGCGGAGTTTGGCCCTTGGGTCCGCGGCTCAGAGCCGGAAGAAGAAACGGCCTCGAGTGCGCGCAAACGCTCGATGAGTTCG
>JBJKSV010000642.1:0-7464 GCA_046703605.1 Limisphaerales bacterium | reverse complement strand
TTTAAGGGTTTTTGTACTTGAAATCTGATTGCATAAGTGATAAACGCAAACTGGAGGTTTAAATAGGGTATCGCATCAAGTGAATTCAAACTCAACTGCAGGGCAGGGCTCCTGCAACAAGGCTTATGAAGATGGCTTCTCTTTTTTCATTACGCGCTGGACTTCCGGTTTCCACACTCGTCTGCTTGGTTCTCGGCGGACCGCTCAAAGCTCAGCCTCCGTCCGTGCCGGTCGCGCACTTCTGGCGCGTGAATGGGCCGGTGTATGACATCAAGGTGGCGGATGGCATCGCCTACCTGGGAGGCGCGTTCACATACATGGGACCGGCGAGTTGCAACTTCGCATTAGCGCAGTTGGACACGGGCGCGTCGGTCGTGCCGGTGCCGGTGCTCGATGGCCAGATTCTCAGTATCTTGCCTGACGCCGCCGGAGGGTGGTTTGTCGGCGGGAAGTTCACCGATTCGACAGATCGGCTGACGAATTTGGTTCATTTGCTCGCCGATGGAACGGTGGACACAGGGTGGGCGCCTAACCCGGACAACACAGTCAACGCATTGGCCCTGGGCGAAGGTCATCTCTACGTCGGGGGAGACTTCACCCGCATCGCCAACTCCAGCAGGTCTTACTTGATCTCGCTGGATCCGCAGTCGGGCCAAACCAACGACTGGCCCGCCAAAGGCCAGGGCTCGGTGCAAGCATTGGCCCTCTCCGGCGACACACTCTACGTGGGGGGCCAGTTCAGCCGGATGAACAACCAAACGCGGCAGCGTTTGGCTGCGTTGGACGCCAGCACCGCCGAGCTAAAGGACTGGGAGCCTGGCTTGAGCGGCGGGGGGAATCAGGTCAACGTCTTAACTGTGGAGGGAACCCTGGTCTATGTGGGTGGTGATTTCACCACTTGCGGGACGAAACCGCGCAACCGCATTGCGGCCGTTGATGCCAACACTGGAGTAGCCAACAACTGGAATCCGAACGCGTCGTCCACCAGCGGCAACGCCGCCGTCAACGCGATTGTCTTATCTGGCGGCAAGGTCTATGTGGGGGGATCCTTCACATCCATTGGCGGGCGCAACCGCAGTCATCTCGCCGCGTTGAATGCCACGACCGGCCAGGCCGACGCGGGCTGGGACCCCAACCCCAACAACACGGTTCAGTTCATGCTAATCACAGGCGAGCGGCTGATTGTCGGCGGACACTTTTCCACCATCGGCGGCCTAACCAGGCCGGGTCTCGCCTCCTTTGACCTGAACTCCGGAGGCCTGGAGAATTGGCGGGTCCAAAGCTCCTCTTTGAACCCAAATGCCGCCGTTACCATTCGCGGGCTCGCCGCCCAGAACGGGTTGCTCGCCGTCGGTGGCGACTTCGAGAGCTTCGGCGGCATTGAGCGGAATCACCTTGCGGCGGTAGATCTGGCAACAGGAACCCCGACAAGCTGGGATCCAAACGCCGATGGTGACGTGTATGCCCTGGCGCTGGACAAGTCAGTAGCGTATGCGGGCGGGACTTTTGATTCAGTTGGGGGAAGTAACATTGCGAGGATAGCTGCCATCGACTTGGGAACCGGGCATCCAACTGGATGGAATCCCAATTCGAGCACGACGTCGAGCCATTTTGTGTATGCCATTGCGCTGACAGGAGACAGCGTCCTTGTAGGGGGACGCTTTACGGGAATGGGCGGGACCGCTCGTAATAACTTCGCCGAACTGGATGCGGTTACTGCCGCTGCCAAGACGTGGGACCCCGCACCCCAGGGGACCGTGCGGGCGATCCTGGTGCATAGCAATGCGGTCTATGTCGCGGGGGAGTTTTACGCTCTGGCAACGGCCAATCGCTCCTACTTGGCGGCTTTCTCTCAAGCAACTGGGGCCTTACTGGAAGGCTTTGACCCGAAACCGGACGGGATTGTCCGAACTCTGGTTTACCACGATGGCCGTCTCTATGTAGGTGGAGACTTCACCCAGATTGCGGGCCGAACCCGCAATCGCTTGGCGGCAATCGACCCGGCCAGTGGACAGGAAAATGACCTTTGGGACCCCCAGGTGGGCGTCACGGGCCAATTGCGGGTCTATTCGGTCGCCCCCGCGGGGTGTGCCGTCTATGTTGGAGGCAACTTCGGCGCCGCTGGCGGGGAGTTTCGCAAGAGCCTAGCGGGCGTCTCGACTCTAATGGCCTCCGCCAACGAGTGGGACCCCAGCGCCGATCAAGCGATTTACGTGGTGACCCTTGCTGAGGACAAGCTCCTGGTGGGTGGCGCTTTCACCAGCCTTCAGGGCAGTCCGCAGCCCTATTTCGCCGCCTTTTCAACCAAGCCCGCCGTCGTGGCGGACACCGCGCATTTCAGGCCCGATGGCGCGTTCGAGATGCGCGTCACCGATGGAGACGGTCGCGGCTCGAATCTGCTCGTGCAGGTCGCTGACGACCTTAGCAACCCGGTTTGGGAAACCATCCAGACACTCCCGATCTGGGGCTTCTCAACTGTGGTGGAGGACGCCGGGGTCACAAACCGGCTACATAGGTTTTATCGGCTCACGGTTGAACCATAAGCTCAGTGGGGGAGACGGAGCAAGGATGCAACGTCGCTCGTGCCACCTTCGTTCCGGTCACTTCCTCGACGCGCAATTCCCAGCCATCGAGGTGAACCACGTCGCCCACGCGCGGAAATCGGCCTAACCGGCAGGTGATAGCGCCCGAGACGGTGGATGCCTCTGTAACTGAGTGGTCTTCCATCGACTCTCCGGTCAGGGCCGCCAGTTTGTGAGCGGCCAGCGCCCCGCTGATTTCCCAGATCTGGCGAGCCGTTTGACGAATGAGCGGTTTCTCTTGGTCAAATTCATCCTCAATCGGGCCGACTAACTCCTCCAGAACGTCTTCCAGGGTGACCAGCCCAACCGTCCCGCCGTATTCATCCACCACCAGGGCCAGATGCAGCTTGCGCTGGAGAAACATGCTTAGAAGCCTTTCCAACCGGGCGCTCTCGGGCACAAAGAGGATGCTGCGTGCGGCCATAGCGAGGTCACGCGCATACCGAGCCTCGTGCCTCAGGGCAATCAGGTCCTTGATGTTCACGACCCCTAGAGTCTTGTCGAGGTCTCCCCCCTCACACAATGGAAACCGGGAATAGCGTGTCCGCTGAGCCAGCGCCAGGCACTCCAGAATGTCGGCGTGAGTGTTCAGGGCGACAATTTCCTGCCTCGGCCGCATCACCTCTCGCGCACGCCGCTGCCGGAGCGCAAACGCGTTCAGGGCGATGTCCTGGCCGAGGGTCGGACCAGCGGCCTGGCGCCGGGATTGGCCGAGAATCAGGCGAATCTCCTCTTCAGAGTGAAGCAACTCGGATTCGTTGACCGGTTGAAGTCCGCACTGACGCAGGACCCAAAAGGCGGCATGGTTGAGCAGCCAGATAGCCGGGTAGAACGCTCGATAAAACCACTGCAGCGGCCGGGCTACCCAGAGAGAGGTGGGCAACGGCTTTTGGATTGCCAGGGATTTGGGGGCCAACTCCCCGGCCACGATGTGGAGGAAGGTGATGACGGTAAAACCAACGGCAAAGGCGAGCCAGTCGGCTTGGTCAGGATTCACCTTGAAGTAGCGCAGAACAGGCGCTAACAAAGCGGCGAACACCGGCTTGCCCACCCAGCCCAGGCCCAGGCTTGCCAGGGTGATGCCAAGCTGCGTGGCGCTCAGGGCAGCGTCAAGATTATGCACAATCGCCTGTGCAACCTTGGCTTGTCTGTTGCCCTTAGAGACCAAGGCCTCAAGCTGAGTCTCCCGGATCTTGACCAGCGCAAACTCTGCCGCAACGAAAAAGCCGTTGATCAGCACCAGCAGGGGCACTGATGCCAGTTGCAGGATTCTCACCGCCGATTCGCTCGCGTTCATGCGCACCTCCAATTCTCAGCAAGCCTCGCGTGCTCAACCGTCAACCGCCCGCACCTCAGCCTGGGCCGCCAGACTCAGCGACCATGGCCGACCCTGCGGATCGAGTTCACTCGTTTATCCCCCAGTGACGATACAGAGGCGCCGAGTCGTATGAAGCATCGTAGGATTGCCACCGGCTCTTGCGGGCGTCTTCTGACTCCTTCGCCACCCTGCCCGCAGCCATGCCCTCATTCCCAGACGTTCCGCCGCCGGCCCAAGATGCGCTCCGCTCGACTGCCCCCGCCTGGTTGGCCTCGAGATCCTCAGAGGACTCGGAGACCCGCCCCGTTGGAGAGGCGATCTGTTCTGATCCTCCTTGGCTAATGAACACTTCGCCTTGAAACGACAAGGCACCGAAATCTTTGGTTATTCGTTCGTTCTTCATGGCCGCAATCTCCACGCGGGGGCCCGATTAGACCAATACCATTTATCTGCTGGACTTTGAGGTTTAAGTGATAGATCCTGACACAGCATGGAGTTCCTGAATTATCACCACCTGCGCTACTTTTGGATGGTGGCGAGGGAAGGAGGGCTTACCCGGGCCGCCGCCAAACTTCATGTCTCCCAGCCCACCATTGGCGCCCAAATCCAGGCCCTGGAAGGCGTCCTGGGCGAGAAGCTTTTCCGTCGCGCCGGCCGCAACCTGGTTCTGACTGATTTCGGGCACCACGTACTGTCTTATGCCGAAGAGATATTTGCTATCGGACAGGACTTGTTGCACTCGGCGAAACAACTTCCCACGTCCCGGCCCATGCGCTTCCAGATTGGAGTTGCTGACTCGCTGCCCAAACTGGTGGCTCACCAAATAATCGAGCCGGTTCTTCGCCTCCAAACCCCTGTGCAGATCTCCTGTTGGGAAACTCGAGTCTCGGACATGCTCGTGGAATTGGCGGCCTTCCGGTTGGACATCGTGCTGGCCGATGAACCGGCCTCCAGCGGGGTCAGCCCCAACATCTTCAATCACTTCCTGGGCGAATGTGGGGTGACCTTCTGCGCCGAACGACGCCTGGCCGATAGACTCCGACGCGGCTTTCCCAAGTCCTTGCACGGCGCTCCGGCGCTCTTGCCGATGACCGACAGCGGGTTGCGCCACTCGCTGGAAAAGTGGTTCCAGGCCTCGGGCGTCCGTCCCCGGTTGGTTGGTGAGTTCGAGGACCCGGCCCTCATCAACATTTTCGCCCTCCACGGCCTGGGATTCATGTCGGTGCCAAGCATCGTGGCCAAAGAGACCTTCTCGCGGTTTGGTTTCCGCGCCATTGGCAGCACCACCGAATGCCACCAGCAGTTCTATGCCATCACCGCGGGCCGCAAGCTCACCCATCCCGGCGTGGTGGCCATCACTTCCAATGCACGAGCTGCGCTCTGTCGCTGAGCAGAATCGCCGGCCAGACATGGCGTCCATGCATCCTAAAACACGGCCCGACGGTCCCGGCTTCGCGGGCCTGCGCGCTAAGCGTTTGCCGACCCGCGCCGTGGCCGCATTACTGCGGCACGGCGGCGACGTGACAGATCTTGCCCGCTTTACCCACAAGCGACTCGGGACGGCCAATCCCTGGCAGTGGCGCCTAGGCGAGGCGCCAAGGCTCGCGGTAAGGCCGGGTCATGAGCATGGCGGCATCCGGGTCGTCGATGATCTGCTCGGCCGCCACGTCCCACCCCAGCTTCCGGCCGGTCAACAGGGAGATGAGCCCGAGGTGACCGGGAATTGTGGAGTGGTGGGCGGTTTCGACCGGCGTAATGGTCGGCTTGCGCGATTTGACGCATGCCAGGAAGTTCCGCCAGTGATTGGTGGAATGGTAGAGCTTGACCTTGCGCAGGTCTTCAGGGAGCTGCTGGTATTTCTTCCAACGCGGGTCGGAGGAGTCGAAATGGCCTCGGGCCACCCAAACCCATCCCTCGGTCCCAATCCATTTGCAGCCCATGTTGATGTCGGGGTAGCTTTCGCGCCCGGTGCCGGCGATGGTCATGTGGACATCGTTGGGGTAGCCGGTCACGCTCTTCAAATACTTGGCCGAGATGCGGTATTTGGGCGAGGTGTTCCAGATAGCGTGAGATGGGGGGAAGTCGGCGTGCTCGACCTCCACTTCGCTGGGGCCGGTGCGGTCGAAGCCCAGTCCCCAATGGGCGATGTCGCAATGGTGCCCGATCCAGTCCATGAGCTGGCCGCCGCCAGTGTTGTAGTTCCAGCGCCAGTTGCCGTGGACGCGGCACTCGACATAGGGCACCATTTGGGAAGGGCCGACCCAGAAGTTGTAGTCCAGCGCACGCGGCGGCTGCGTGCAGTGGTTTTGGTGAGGAATGCCGGCAAAGCCGGGATAGCCGCCGTTTTGCCCGCCTGGCAGTCCAACCACGACGTGGGTGACGTTGCCAATCAGGCCGTTGCGGACGATCTCGCAAGCGTACCAAAAGTTCTGGACTGACCGCTGCCAGGAGCCGGTCTGCCAGATCCGGTTGCTCTGCTGAACGGCGCGGACGATGGCCTGCTGTTCGGCGATGGTGCGGGCCAGGGGCTTCTCGCCGTAGATATCCTTGTTGTGGTAGGCGGCCTCGGTGGCAACGAGGGCGTGCCAATGATCCGGAACGGCCAGCATCACTGCGTCGATGTCTTGGCGGGCCATCACCTCGCGGTAATCGTGATAGCCGCGGCAATCCTCGTTGTCGTAATGCGCATTGATGATCTTGACGGCCCGGTTCAGATGACTGCTGTCCAGGTCGCACGCGGCAGCCATCTGGCAGACCGGATCCTTCATTAACTCATCCGTGTCCCACGGGCCTTGCCCGCCATACCCGACGGCAGCCATGACCACGCGCTCTGAGGGCGGGGTTTGGCCGTTGGCGCCCAACACGCTGGAGGGAACAATCAATGGGGCGGCCAGCGCGGCGGCGCTGGTGGAGGCAAGGAAGTGACGACGTGAAATCGTGGAACCGGTTGTAGTAGTCTTCATAGACCTTATGACCGCATGAGGGGCCGGCATATTCAAGGAGAATCTTGCTGGAGCTGTCCGGCGCCGAGGTCTTGCGGTCGAGGCTGTTGGCGCTCGGCTCGTGGGTGGTCTTCATGGGGCGGCATGGTGGCGTCATTCTTGGTGACTATAGGTGACTATGGGTGTCCATAGGGATCCATAGGTGTGACTGGGTGAATTTTCGATTTTCGATTTTCGATTTTCGATTTGGCGATGGCGAACCGGCGGCAAAGTGGTGAGGTGGTTGTATGCAGAGGGCACAGTTTTGGTGACTATAGGTGACTATGGGTGTCCATAGGGATCTATAGGTGACGGCGGTTGCATGAGGTTGGTGGAAAGAAGTCCCGGGATTGAACAGAAGGGCGCAAAGGGAACAAAGAGGGGCGGCAAACAGGAGCGAGGCAGGGGGGTGTTCATTGCAGATTTCAGATTTCAGATTTGAGATTTCAGAGGGGCGTGCATCGGCGTACACGGGTCGGTCTGGGGCATGCCGTTGGCGTCGGGGGACGAGGGCGGCGGGCGTTCGGTGCCTTCATGTCGTCTTGGTCTTTCATGCTCAATAAAATTTCACTCTCCATTATGT
>JBJKSV010000641.1:0-6297 GCA_046703605.1 Limisphaerales bacterium | reverse complement strand
AGAGCGACCTGCACGTGCTTTACCAGGACGGGCCTCGGAGCTTCAGCTACACCGCATTCACTCCCGATGGCAAGATGGTCCTCCGGCGGACCTACGAATATCTTGGGTCGCGGCCCCACCTCTCGATCAATGCCGACTCGAAGATCTCTGTTGCAGGTGGCATCCGGGTCCGCGCTGACAACGACCTGCCCGCCCCGAAACCAGCGGTGGCCGCGCCGGACATTCCACCGCTTATGCCGCCACCCGGCTTCCCGAGCGCAACCACCTCCAACCCTTGAGATCGGCCGGCTTCAACCACCCTCTGGCGCGGCTGTCGTGGGCATAGTCGGCGCGGAGGCTCTGGACTGCGCGTTCTGGTCTCATCCCTTGAACCCGGTGCTTCGTCCCGCGGCACGCGCCCTCCGTCCCACGAGAGTCCCTGCCAAATAGAAACAGATGTCAAATTCGCATGCAGAGTTGTGAGCGTTTCCTTCCGCTAGCCATGCGGCCATTGCGGCTTTCCTGGGTGGCTCTTTTTGTCCTGGTCTGCGCCCTGATGGGACAAGCCGCCGAACCGAATATTATCCTCCACCTTAAGAACGGAGATCGGCTCACCGGAACGATTGTCTCGGAGACCACGAACCAGGTTGTCATCGCCACGCGCTGGGCCAAGGAACTGGTTGTGCCACTGGCCGAAATCAAGAGCCGGGAAGCCCTTCCGGCAACCTCTGGGCAACCCGGCGCCAAGGCTCCCAAGCCGCCTCCGGCCTCGGCGCTGGTTGGCGCCATCCCTCCGCCCGCCCACCCAAAGCCAAAAATCAAGGTCTGGAAACTTCAACTCCAGATGGGCGCGGAGTACCATGAGGCGGCCACGCGCCAGCAGATCTATCATGGCCAGTTGAAGTTTGATTACGAGCACCCCTATGTTTTCAACCCCAAACAGTCCTGGAGCAATCAACTGGAGTACGACGCCCAGTATGGGCGGACGGAGGGGATTGTCTCGGAGAACGCCATGAATGGGTCGGACAAGGTCACCATGGATTTCAAGAAGGGGCGGTTCTTCGCCTATAACTTGGCCGCTGTAGGCTATGACGACGTGCAGTTGATTAACCTCAGATACGAGGTCGGGCCGGGCATCGGCTACCATCTCCTGACTCTGCCCACGTTCAAGCTGAACCTGGAGGCGGGCCTGGATTATCAGGTGCAGGAGCGCGCCGACAATACCAATGTCAGACAGTTCTATTACCGCCTGGCCGAGGATTCGACTTGGAACATCAGTAAGAAGCTGAAGCTGACGGAGTCCTTGGAGTTCTTTCCCGAGGTCGGCATCGGGGAGCGCCGCCTCCGGTTCACCAGCAACCTGAGCTATGCTTTCTGGCACAATGTCTCACTCAATCTGAGCGCACTCGACTCTTACGATTCGAGGCCCGCCGACCATGTGCCCGATAACGACCTGCAGATCCTTTCCTCGGTGGGCGTGACGTTTTAGCCTGGAATTTTCATACGCTGTTGGGTGGAAAGGGCCCGTGGTTGTCGCGAGGATCCCATCTCCTCGAACGAACATCGTGATGTTCCTGCGCGGGGACTCCCAGCCCAATCTGGGCGCGGTCGCCGGCCTGCCGCCATTCGTGTCCATGGGGTTTTACAACGCCGCTCTTTGCGCGGGCATCTTTTGGCTGTGGCGTCTCAGGGCCACCGATTCGGGTAACTATGGGCCGGCATCGCCCGGGCCGGTGGACGTCGCTTGCGGGGCGCCTAAAGAGTAGTAAGTTTCCAAACCGTTGGATTATGCGCTCCGCTGCGTTGTGGAGGTGGGCAGGTCACGGAGCATCTGTCATTGGAACTTGGAATGATCACTATGAAAGACCGATCGGGAATGCAGCTTGGAATGGTGGGCCTCGGCCGGATGGGGGCCAATATGGTGAGGCGGTTATTACGCGGCAATCACGAGTGTGTGGTCTATGACCGTGCCTCGCAAGCGGTGAAGGACCTTGCCAAGGAAGGGGCGATTGGAGCGGATTCGCCGTCCGAACTTGTGCGGAAGCTGGAGAAGCCTCGCGCGATCTGGCTGATGGTGCCCGCGGGTGCAGTGGACGCGACGATTGCGGAGTTCGCGCCGCTGCTCGAAGAGGGGGACATTCTTATTGACGGCGGCAATTCGTATTACGTGGATGACATCCGCCGGGCCAAGGAACTGGCTGCCAAAGGCATTCATCATATCGATGTCGGCACCAGCGGCGGCGTCTGGGGTTTGGAGCGAGGTTACTGCATGATGATCGGCGGCGAAAAGGAATTGGTGCAGCACCTGGATTCGGTTTTTGCGACCCTGGCGCCCGGCTTGGGAAACATCCCCCGCACCCCTGGCCGCGAGAAGCTCGGAGGCACCGCCGAGCAGGGGTATGTGTATTGCGGCCCGAATGGCGCCGGCCATTTTGTCAAAATGGTCCACAATGGCATCGAATACGGCATCATGGCGGCTTATGCCGAAGGCCTCAGCGTCTTGCGCGACGCCAACATCGGCAAACGCACCGGCGAGGTGAACGCCGAAACGACGCCGCTGCGAAATCCGGAACACTATCAATACGATTTGAACGTAGCCGACGTGGCCGAAGTCTGGCGGCGGGGCAGTGTCATTGCCTCATGGTTGCTGGACCTGACCGCCACCGCATTGACCGCGGACCCGAACCTTGGCCGGTTCGCCGGACGCGTTTCTGATTCGGGCGAGGGGCGCTGGACCATCAAGGCGGCGATTGACGAGGGGGTGCCGGTGCCCGTGTTGAGCACGGCTTTATACGAGCGATTCGCCTCTCGGGGAGAGGCGGACTACCAGGACAAGCTCCTCTCGGCAATGCGCTTTGGATTTGGCGGGCACCTGGAGAAACCGGGTTCGCATGTTTAGAGGCGACACCGTAAAAACTCGGGTCAAGCCCCATCCGCAAATGATTAAATCAACTCGTCCCCTTTCCGATACACTGGTCTTTTTCGGCGCCACCGGCGACCTCGCCCATAAGAAGATCTTCCCGGCGCTCCAGGCCATGGTCAAACGCGGCACACTGAACGTGCCGGTCATTGGCGTTGCCAAGGCGGGCTGGAACCTCGATCAACTCAAGGCCCGCGCCAAGGACAGCGTCGAGAAACACGGCGGGCTGGATGCGGCGGCCTTTGACAAGCTCTGCCAATTGCTCCGATATGTCGATGGCGACTACAACGACATCGGGACGTTTCAAGTCCTCCGCCGTGAGATGGGGGCGGCCCAACGACCGGCTTTTTACCTGGCCATCCCGCCTTCGGCCTTCAGCGTGGTCGTCGAACAATTGCTGCGCATCGGCTGTTGCGCGGCAGAGGCGCGCGTGATCATTGAGAAGCCCTTCGGACGCGATCTTGCCTCCGCGCGGGACCTGAACAACGTTTTGCTCAAGACCTTCAACGAAAAGGCGATCTTCCGCATCGACCATTACCTGGGCAAACAGCCGGTCCACAGCATGCTCTTCTTCCGCTTTGCCAATACGGTCCTGGAACCATTCTGGAACCGTGCCCATATCGAGAGCGTGCAGATCACGATGGCCGAGGACTTTGGCGTGCAGGGCCGCGGCGCGTTTTACGAGCAGGTCGGCGCTGTCCGGGATGTGGTGCAGAACCATCTCTTCCAGGTGCTGGCCAATGTGGCCATGGAGCCTCCCATCCGCACGGACAGCGAGTCTATCCGGGACGAGAAGGTGAAGGTCCTTAAGGCGATGCCTGCGCTGGAGGCCAAACACCTGGTGCGCGGCCAGTTCCGGGGTTACCGCAACGAACGCGGGGTCGCGCCCAATTCGGAGGTCGAAACGTTCGCGGCGCTCAAACTCCACATCGACTCCTGGCGCTGGCGGGGGGTCCCTTTCTTCATCCGTGCCGGCAAATGCCTAGCCGTGACCTGCACGGAAATCCTGATCCGTCTGCGGCAGCCCCCGACGATGTACCGGCATTACAACCTGGCTTCAAATTATGTCCGGCTTCGGATCAGCCCCGACATCGTCCTGGCCTTCGGTTTTAATGTCACGTCGCCCGAGGAGGAAACGCGCAGCCAGTTATCCGAGCTATTAGCTGGACGCCATCCGTGCGCCCGAGAAATGGACGCCTACGAACGGGTGCTCACCGACGCAATGGCGGGAGATGCGACGCTCTTCGCCCGCGAGGATTACGTCGAGGAGGCCTGGCGCATTGTGGATCCGGTGCTCAAATCCGGCACACCCCTCTACGAGTATGAACCCGGAAGCTGGGGGCCGGCGGAAGTCGAGCGGGTCACGCCCCCGGGAGGCTGGCAAGACCCAGTCGTCAGCGCCGAGAGCACTTAGACTTCCCCCGGTTCGTGGGGTATTTTATCCCCATGACTGGGTCAGCAGATCAGCCAAGGGTTCAAGAGCGAAGGCCTGCCACGCGGACACCGAGGCGCTATCGCGGGGAGATTGTTTATATTTACGCATTTGATGTGGCTTATGACATGACCCGCCAGCCGGTCCAGCAGTTGCTGGGCCAGCCGGTTGCCCAATTCGCCGTCGATGCCAGCAAGCGAAGCCCGCGTCACCTGTTCTTCTATCGGCCCCAAATGGTCCGCCTGCCGGCTTTGGAGCGGATCGGGCCTCACGGGGCCGTGCGCGTCGAACGAGCGGTCAAGCTTCTGCCCGTAGGCGCTATCAGCCTGACGATGCGCGTGCCCTTCGAGGTGGATCGCATCGAGGACCTGGTGGTTTATCATGACCTGGAGTTCAGCAACGGATTCCTCCACGAGGAGGTGCGCCGCCTGGCCGAGGATGTTCGCAAAGAATTGGCGCCGCACTATGTCCGGCCCGTTGCCAACCTCGCCGACGAGGAGGCCTACACGGTCTTTTGCATCGAGGCCCCGATTGCGGACGCGGACGGCCGCGGGCTCAGCGCGGAGACTTGGTGGGAAGCCAATCGCCGTTCGATTGCTTCATTGCTAACCCAGGAACCGGACATCGACCATCTCTCCAAACAAGAGGCCGAGGAATCGACAGGGCGCTTTCTAAGCTATTACGAGCATGACCTGGTGGTGGTCGATTGGGATGCCGCCCTCATCCTGGACCAGCGCGAGCACTTCGACGAGACCCTTTACGTCATGGAGTTGGCAAACCTGCAATTGGCCGAACTGGAGGCTTATGACCGTCTGCTGGATGAGGCCCTGGTGCGGGCGTATCGTGACCTGGATAGCCGCGCCTCGCGCGGGCGATTCGGCGTGCTCCGGGAACTGAGGGAAATCCGGATTGACATGGCCCGGTTCAGCGATGAACTCTCCAACATCAGCAAGTTTTTCGGCGACTGGCACCTGGCCCGTCTCTATGAGAATATCGCCTCTCGCTTTCACTTGGGCGATTGGCACCGAACCGTCGATCGCAAGCTCCAGACTCTGGACAACCTCTATCAACTGCTCAACCATGACCGGATCAACCGTTGGATGTTGCTCCTGGAGACGACGATTGTCCTGCTGTTCATTATCGACTTGGTCGTTCTTATTCTGGGTTTGAAGGGGCACTGAGGGCAATTTCTTGGCTTGGCTCCTTGCGTTCTCGCCAAACAAGGGCAATTTCTTAGTGCATTTCCGTAAGGATACGGACGGGTGTTCCGGATCCGTTGAGTGAGGCTATGAATGTGAGTAAAAAGGCACGCCCTCTTCGCGTATTGCTTGTCGAGGACTCCGAGCTGGACGCGATCCTGTTGACTCGTGCCCTGGAGCGGGGTGGCTTTCGACCGGAGGCAAAGCGAGTCGATACGCGCCAAGCCATGGAGGAGGCTCTGGCCAACGGGACGTGGGACATGATTTTAGCCGATCATGTCATGCCCGAATTCAGCGCGCCTGAGGCCCTGGAATTGGTCCAGGCCCGAGGGTTAGACATTCCCTTTATTATTGTTTCCGGGTATATTGAGGAGGAGACGGCGGTCGCCGCCATGAGGGCCGGGGCGCACGACTACGTGATGAAAGACCGGCTGGCGAGGCTGGTTCCCGCCGTCGAGCGGGAGTTGCGCGAAGCCGAGGTGCGCCGCGCACGCAAGAGCTACGAGCAGGAATTGCAGCAGGCCCGTCAAGACCTCGAGGCCAGGGTGGCCAAGCGCACGGCGGATTTGCAGGCGGCCAATCGCAAGCTGGAACATGCCCTCGAAGAACGCCGGCGCCTCGAAAACGAACTACTCGAGATCGCCGAAAACGAGCGCCGCCGCATCGGCTTCGACCTGCACGATGACCTCGGGCAAAAGTTGACGGGGATGTCGTTGATGGTCAAGGGCCTCCAACAGAAGCTCCTTAGCGAAGGACATCCCTACGCC
>JBJKSV010000640.1:0-4757 GCA_046703605.1 Limisphaerales bacterium | reverse complement strand
CCCTGAACCCTGAGGTCTATTCCGACGTGGAACTGGTCCGCTACGCCACCCTGACCGATTACGACTCCAGCGGCAAGTTGCAGAACACCTTTGACATCAACCTGCCACAGTATCGGACGGACAAGCTGGCCACGCGCGTGGTGGTCAAATCCGGCCAGACAGTCGTCATGGGCGGCGTGCTGGAGCGGGAGCGATCGACTTATGTCGAATCGGTGCCGGTGCTTGGTTCTATTCCCTACCTGGGGTCGTTCTTTCGGCGCCGGACAGAAATTGACACGCCGCGCTACCTCCTGATCTTCGTGACGGCCACCATCGTCAAGAACACGGGTGAGTTTGTCGTCTATGATGACGACTCCAGCACCAACTCGGTTCCCAGCCCCAAATGACATTCCCGGCTTCAAAGCAAGGACGCGTCGTCTCACGCGTCAGGCGCGTCGCAGCCTTAGACCCCGGAAGCCGGCAGGTCAAGCTGCTCCTGGCCGAGACGCGGTTTGGCAAACTGCGCGTTGCCAGACAGGAGTCCATCGACTTGCAAGCCGAGGGCTTGGTGTCAGCCGATGAAACCCAGGTTCATATCCAGTCGATTCTTGAGGCATGGGGCCGTCCCCCGGTCACACTGGTTTTGCCGCCGCACGTGTCAATCTCTCAAGTCATTGACCTGCCCGAATCGCGCGAAAATGAAGTCGAAAAGCTCATTGAGAATGAGACCCTCAAGCTGAGCGGCGTGAGCGAGCGCAAGATCATTTACGATTTTGTGCATGCTGATTCCGCCCCGCCCGGCCACCAGCAATTCTGGGTGACATTCTGCCAGGAAAGCGACATCCGCGAGCGAATCCAGGGGCTGGGCCTCGAACACGAAGACCTCTGCGAGGTGACTACCACCGCCAATTCGCTCATCGCCGCCAGCCTGCTTCTTGTCCCGCCGTCACCCCGCCGGATTCTCGTCCATCTGGGGGCTCAAACCACGGTTGCCGTCATTCTTATCGACGGACGCGGGGCCTCCGCTGCCAGCTTCCAAATGGGAGGCGACTTCTTTACTCGCGCCCTGATGCGCCTGCGCGAGTGCTCCCAAGAGGAGGCCGAGTCTCTGAAACACACCACGGATCTGCTCAACGGTCCGACCGCCGTTGAGGGGTTCTGCAGCGTTGTGGATGGCTGGGCCGCCGAGCTCAAACGGCAACTCAATGATTGGTTCGCCGATCATCCCGTCATGCTCCCTCAGGCCGCCTCCTTTGAATTGCTGGCCAGCGGTGCCGGCTTCGATCTGCCGGGCTTGCTCCAGTACCTGAGCGCCGCCGCCGGACTCAAACTCCAATCCTGGCCGATTCATGGCTCTGATCAGTCCGCTCTCCCCGACAAGGGCTTTGAGGTCTCGTTCGGGGCCGCCGCCGAGGCCCTCGGCCACAGCCCTGAACCCGTCTCGCTCTTGACCGACGACTATCGAGCATCCTGGGGCAAGCGCCAAGCGCGAGAGAAAATCGAGTTGGCCAGCCTCGCCCTGGCGGTGGTCTGCATGCTGCTCCTGGCCTTGGGCACCTGGCGCACCTTGGCGCTGGCCTCTCGCAAAGAGACCCTCCTGCGCAAGGTCCAATCCGCGCGCCTGTCTCTCCAAGCCAATGCAGCTATGGAGCGGGAATTGGCCTCCCAATATGCAAACGTGCGTCCGCTCTTTGCCGCCCAGCAGAATTCCCTGGACATCCTCAAGACCCTGATGCTCCTTCAATCTTCGCGCAGCAACCGGAGTTTTTGGTACGTGTTGGTCGCCGATCAGCACAGTTACTTCAGCCTGCCCCAGTCTCTCTCCTCCACAAACAACGCCGCCAAAACCAATGCCGATAACACTGTCAACAGTCTTTATGCCTCCTTGGGCGCCACCACCAACCTCGCTCTGGCCAAGCCCGGCTGCATCGCCGAGCTCTGCGTCCCCGAACCGCCCGAAGCCGCGCGCGCCTTGGTCGGCGCCCTCGTCAACCAACTGAGCCGAGACCCGCTCTTCTCCAGGGTGGACCTGCTCTCCGATGACTTGAAGCGGGATGTAGCGGACCCCAAGGTGCTGCTCCCAGACGGGCGCTTTGTTCTCTTTCTGAACTTTGCTCACACGCAGTTCCAACACCCTCTGCGCTTGCAGACCTTCTCCGATCCGGCTCCCCGCTCCAAGCTCAACCGCATCCTGAGGAGCCCTCCTCCTGACGAACTGGACCCGCAGCCCGCTTTTTCCCCGTGACTCCCTGGTCCTGATACGGTTTTGAAAATGGCCTCTTTCTACCAATACAGGCGCCGAGGGCTGGTCCCGCTCATCGCGCTGGGGCTCCTGCTCTATTACTTCCTTGTGCTGATTCCCCTCCAGCGCCGCGCTCAATCCATGGACGAACCGCTGCGCCACGACTGGCAGGCCCTTTGCGCCTCTCTAGGACGCACCAACGCCACCGCGCTCGATTTTCGCTTCATCTCCAACCAACTCAACACCACCCGCGCTTCTCTCCACCTCCTGGAAGAGGCGAAAACCAAAGCCACGGCCCGCCTCCAGTTAGCCCCTTCCATCCAGGCGCGGATGGAGACTCCCTTCCAGCTTGTCGAATACCAAAACGAACGGAGCAAAGAACTGGATGAGATTGCCTCGCTGGCCAAGCAGCAAAAGGTCGCAATCTCTCCGGAAGTGTTCGCGGGCTTCCCGGAACACACGGTCGAGGTCAAACAACCCCGGCTGCTCTGGGCCGCCCTCTCGATGATTGACGGGCTGCTCAAGACTGCCCTCCAGTGCAAGATCACCGCCATTCAATCTCTGGATGCGCCGCTCGGCTTGACGAATCCTCCCCCGGCAAACTCCACCGGTAGCCTCGCTGAACTCCCACTCCAGCTCGAGTTCACTGGCTCCGCCGAAAGCGTTGCCCGATTCCTCCAGGCTCTGCCCTTGCGCGCGGAGGAAATGCCCGCGGCGGGCTTGCCGGATGCCCCGCCAGGCAAACCCCCTCTTTTCATCGAACGCTTTGTCCTCAGAAAACAGTCTCCGGACAAGCCCGACGACCTCCAGGTGTTCCTGCGCGTCGCGGGCTTCGTTCTGCGCAAGTGAGAGCGAACCTCCTGCCTTTCCCGTGCTATGAAACCTCTCCTTCTTTCAAACCTGCGCAGCCGATGGATTGTCCTGGGTGTCCACTTCGGCTTATGGGGGCTTCTCTACCTCGCCGCGGTCGGTTTGCGCGGCAACTCCGTCTCTTTTCGTGACGAGTCCCTGCCCGCCGATCAGCCCCGAACGCCGGTTGCCATTGCTCACCTGGCAACCCTCCTCCCCGCCGCACTCTGGCCTAATTCCCACGCGCAAACCAACCTGGTTGACCCTTTTTTCACCCGTCACTTCTTCCCCGCTCCAAAACCGCCGACCCCTCCGCCTCCTACTACCCGCAAGATCGAACTGACCTACTTGGGCTTCTACCAGACCGAGGGAGCGCCAAAGCAGGTCATCGCCAAACTCGCGGATGCCTTTCTGGTGGCGCCCATCGGGACGAAGCTCACCGCCAATCTCTTTGCGGCCGACGCCACGATGCAAACTTTGACACTAACCAACTCCAGCGCCCAAACAAACCTTTTGCAGTTGGACGCGAAAAGGGAGATCGACGTCCCCGCTCAATGAACTCGCGTTCCAGCACACTCGACAAAGAAGTGGGAGACCTCCTGGTCGAACGAGGCAACCTCACCAGCCAGCAACTCGACCAGGTCCGACGCCGCCAAAAGCGGCTCTCTCTGCCTCAGCATCGGGCCATTGTGGACCTCAACTTCGCCTCGGAAGAAGACACCTGGCGCGCTCTGGCCACCGCCCACAACATGGAGTTCGTTGATCCCGTTGAGTTGGACCTTACTCGTGAGATCCTCGAACTGGTTCCTATCAAGTTCATCTTCCATTACCGTCTCCTGCCTCTCGCAGGCGATGGCGATTCGCTGACGCTGGCCTTTAGCGAGCCGCCCAGCCAGATGGAGTTGGGCAATCTGCGCCTGGTTTTGGGCAAACGCCTCAAAGCGGTGCTGGCCACTCCCAGCGCCATCCATGCCGTCGTCAAGAAGCATTTCGGACTTGGCGCCGAAACGATCCAAAAGCTGCGTGAGGAACGCGGCGGGGGCGAAATCAACCAGGAACTTGTCTTCGACGTGCAGGGCAAGGAGACCGACTCCGCCCTGGAGGCGACGGTTTCGGCCTTCGTGGACCAGATCCTCCAGGTGGCCCTGCGCCTGCGAGCCACCGACATCCACCTGGAGCCTTATGCGAACACCGTCCGGCTCCGCTACCGTATCGACGGCATCCTGGAAACGATTCCGCTGCCCTCCGACATGCGCCATCTCCAAGCCGCCGTCGTCTCCCGTCTCAAGATCATGGCCGGGCTGAATATCGCCGAAAAGCGTCTTCCACAGGATGGGCGCATCGCTATGCGCACCGGCGACGAGGAATATGACCTGCGAGTCTCAGCCCTCCCAACTAAGTACGGCGAAGCCATCTCGCTCCGAATCCTGGGTCGCCAAAGCCTGTTTCTGGACCTGAACCAACTCGGCATGGAGCCGGCCCAGGAAGCCGTTTTTTCTCAGCTCACCCAATTGCCCCAGGGTTTGGTCCTCATTACCGGTCCCACCGGCAGCGGCAAGTCCACAACCCTATACACCGCACGGGCCCAGGCCAATGACGAAGGGCGGAAAATTATCACTTTCGAGGACCCCATCGAGTACCAACTCGAAGGCACAGTCCAAATCCAAGTGCGAGACCAGATCGGCCT
>JBJKSV010000639.1:0-4666 GCA_046703605.1 Limisphaerales bacterium | reverse complement strand
TTTCCATCGCCATCTTTGCGTGGAACGAGGAGAAGGTGATCGCGCGCACGCTACGCTCGCTTCTTGAACAGTCGCTCTTTCAAGGATCGAGCGCGTCAAGATTCCCATGCGAACTGCTCTGCGTTGTGAACGGAAGCACGGATAGTACGGCGGAAATCGCTGAGGCGTCGCTCGCCGAGTTCCGGCGCATCCACGGGGACGCCAGGCTCCGCTCCCGGGTGGCCCGGCTGGCCGGGCGCGGAAAGCTCAACGCCTGGAACCAGTTTGTCCACGTGTTGTCCGCCAGAGAGGCGCGCTATCTGGTGATGATGGACGCGGACATTCTCTTTGAGGAGAAGACCACGTTAGGGAAGATGCTCGAAGTGCTCGAAGAGGATTCCGAGGCCAGCGTCGCGGTGGACCGGCCGTTGAAGGATATCGCCTCCAAAGAAAAGAAGGGGCTGCGTGAGCGGCTTTCGCTGGCCGCTTCTCAGGCGACGCAAGCCGCCGAGGCACAACTCTGCGCCCAGCTCTACGCGATTCGAGCGACAACGGCGCGGAACATTTACATGCCACGAGACTTGCCGGCGTGCGAAGATGGATTTATCAAGGCGCTGGCATGCACCGACTTTCTAGCGCACCCGGTGTTGTCAAGACGCATCAGGCTGGCGCCGGCCGCGGCGCACCGGTTTGAGGCCTACACGTCGCCGCTGGCCCTGCTGCGCAACCAGAAGCGGCAGATCCTGGGGCAAACCGTTGTTCACATCCTGGTGGACAGCTATGTCAAGGCCCTTCCTGAACCTCAGCGAGAGGCTCTGGCCCAGACCCTCAGTCAGAAAGACCAAAGGGACCCGGCCTGGCTGCGCCGCCTCATCGCCGAGCACCTCCATCGGGTACGCTTCTGCTGGAGGCTGCATCCTGGACTTCTCAGCCGCCATTTCCAGCGCGCTGCGGCGGCTGGCCCGGGCGGTTCGCCTCTGGCCTGGGGCGCCGCCAGCCTTAACCTGATGGTGGGCCTTCTTTCAAGTTGGCTGGCTTGGCGAGCTTTAAAGCGCGGCTCCATCGATTACTGGCCCCAGGCCACCAGGGCCCTCCCGGACGGAACCTCAAAGACTCTTTCTCCCATGCAGCAACTGGTCGAAGACCAGCCCCAGGAACTACGTCAAATATGAATGGAACTGTCCCCACAAAAGTCGCCCGAGTAGTAACGAATCTGCTCTTTCATCCGCGCTACATTTCCCGATGTCTCTTCCACAACCTCCTGCGGGACACCACACCCCTGGAGCTTGAGTTACCCTGGTTCTCTTACGCCGCCATAGATTTCCTCCAAGGTTTTCTTCAACCCCACATGAGTGTCGCCGAATACGGCTCAGGCGGCTCAACCCTCTTTTTCGCGCGCCGCGTCAAGAGCGTCCTGTGCGTTGAAGACAACCCGGAATGGTTCAAGGCGGTATCCCGCGCGCTCCGCGTCAGAGGCATTGGCAATGTGACGCTTCGGCTCTGCCCATTCAACTTTAAGGACCCGGTCGGCTTCGAAGAATCCGATTATCTGCGCTTCCTGCCGGAAGAACGCTTTGATGTCGTGGTGGTCGATGGAAGCGAAGAATGGACCCAGGTCAGGCCCATCTGCTTCGAGATGGCGGAAAAGCGGGTGAAGCGCGGGGGCATTGTGCTCGTGGATGATTCCTGGCGCTACCCGGTTCTGCGCCGCAAGAATCACGCCAACCATTTCCGGGTTTTCAAGAGCGTTGGCCCCTGCCGCCCCGGCGTCACGACCACGGACATCTTCTTCTATTGAGGAAACGGCACGCGGCGCGAATGGCCTGCCGCCAAGGTGCGCGCTGAGCCGCCGGGAATATTCTCCGGTCAACCGCCCTCCGGGTCAAACCGCCCTCTCCATCGGCGCACAGGTTCCAGACTCCTGCTGGAGCTTGGGGAGCGCCGCGACAATAAAATGCGCGGCCGCGTATTTTATTGTCGCGGTCGGCACCAGCGTCAACCGGCGGGCATAGGCAGTTTCACCGCAACATGACCCCTTGAATATCGAACCGTTCAACAACTAAAGCTTTAGTTGACAACGAGGCGCCCCCGCGCTAGGATGCTTCTACTAACATTTTAATAATTCACATGCCGCGCAAAAAAGCTACGATGTTGACCGACGCCGAACACCGCGTCATGGAGGTCATCTGGGCCCGAGGTTCGGCCACCGTCGCCGAAGTGGTGGAAGCCCTCCAAGGCCGGGATGCTTACACCACCATTCTCACCCTGATGCGAATTCTCAAGGCCAAGGGCTATCTTGCCTCGCGGAAGGAGGGGCGGGCCTTTGTCTTCTTTCCGCGAGTGGACCGGGGCACTATCGCGCGAAAAGCGGCGCGGCAGCTCTTATCGAAGTTCTTTGGCGGGTCGCCGGGCGAGCTAGTGCTTGCGTTTCTGCGCGAAGAGGAGTTTACGCCAGAGGAACTGGAGGAGATCCGGCAGAAGCTGCTGAACATGAAGGAGGAGGGCGATGAACGCTGAGATGGTCTCCGTGTGCAACCACCTTCTCGCGGGCGCCGTTAACGGTATCAGCCAAGGGATAGTGGTCACTGGGGCCACGGCCTTGGGGCTGGGCCTGTGCCGGCGGACGAATGCGGCGACTCGGCATGGGGTCTGGTTTGCGACGCTCCTGCTGATTGCGCTGTTGATTCCGGCGCACTGGCTGCTCGATCCTCTGCCCGGTTCGGCCGCCAATGCTGGGCGACAGCCGCAGAAAACCGCCATCCCCGTCTCTCCTCCAGCGGTGGACGTTCCGCAGGATCCCCAGGGGGCCGTGATGATGCTTGCCGCGGTCCAACAACCTGCTTCCACGCTGCCGGCCCAGGCGATTAGGGGCGGTTCGCCCGACAACCCGGTGGGTTTGGAGGAAGGGGCCTGCTCACCGGAGGCGGCCACCTCTTCCTCGACTCTGGCCGGGCAGGCGCTCCTGTCCGTTCCTGACGACACCGGCGGAGGCGCGCCTCAATCGCCGGCGCACGGCCTCGAAGAGTCCACAACCGGCAAAGGGGAAGGCGTGAGGGCTGCCACATGGAGGCCAGCGGTGGCGGGCGGGTTTCATGGGGTGTCGAAACCGGAGTTGACATCTCGCGAGTTGACAATGCTCCATCGGCGGCTGCCGGCCTGGTCGTTGGCTGCGCCCCTGCCAGCCGTCAGTGTGGCGCTTTTGAGCCTCTGGCTTGTGATTGGGTGCGGCCGTTGCGCTCTGCTGGTTGGCGGCCTGCTTCGACTGCGCAGACTCAAAAGCGCGGCACTCCAAGCCGGAGGCGAATGGAAGCGAGGATTTGAAGACCTGCGCGGCCAGATGGAAGTGCGCCGGCCCGTCGAGTTGCGGCTAAGCCGCCTCCCCGTTTCTCCCATGGCCGTGGGATTCCTTCGCCCGGCAATCCTCCTGCCCGCGGGCCAACTGGAATCCGCGGATGCGGCGGAACTGGATCACGTCCTGCGGCATGAATTGGCCCACATCAGGCGGCGCGACGATTGGGCCAACCTGGTTCAACAGCTCTTGCGGGCCGTTCTCTTCTTTCATCCCGCCGTGTGGTGGATTTCACGCCGGCTTTCGGTTCAGCGGGAAATCGCCTGCGACGACGCGGTTCTCCAGCAGTGTGGCCATCCTCGGGCCTACGCACTGACACTCACCAATTTGGCCCTCCGGATGAACAAGGGCGCCCCCGTGCTCGCCGCCGGGGCCTCAGCGGGCAAACACCAACTCAAAGAAAGGATCAACATGATACTCAATCCGCACAGAAACTCCTCGGCCAGCCTGGCCAAAACCAGGTTGGGATTGTTCACGACGATCACAACGCTTGCTTCGGTCTTTGCGCTCTACGCGGCCCCGAAGCTTGTCCTGGCGCAAACGACGCCGCCCGCGACCCCAAAGGCCGTAACGGTGGACGTGACCAGCGACCCGCCCAGCACCAGCCCGCCGACTCCGAGCGTCGCGCCGCCCCCGTCCGCTTCCGAACCGGCGCCGGCTGCAAACTCGACTCGACCCGTCGCTGAAACGCCTCCGCAACCCGAAGCGCTGCCGCCTCAGCCCGCATTGCCCCCGCCAATGGCCGCGCCGACCTCTCCGGCCCCACCCGCCCCGCCGCCCGCGACGGATACCGTGAAGGGAACGGGGACGCGACCGGCAATCCCCGCTGAGAAGACTCGCGAATACGGGCGGGTGCTCGGGCTCCTCCACGCACTGAACGCTCAAGAGCAGCAACTGAGGCTTCAATTCCTGCCCGGAAGCCAACCGATGCAGGACCTCGAATCGCAGATCAAATCTGCCGAAGCCAAGAAGCAAAAGCTGGAGAGCGAGTACCCGGCGCTTGTGGCCACGAATGCGGGCTCGTCGAACACGGAGGTGCGGCCAAAGGCGGGTCCATCCGCAGCGGTCGAAAGGCCGTCCCGCAACGACACGTCCATCCAACAGCGGTTGGACCGATTGGAGAAGCTGGTGCGCTCGCTGATCGCGCAGCGGAATTCAGGTTATTCGGCGAACAAGCCTTCCGCTGCTGAGCAGAATCAGGTGATTCAAGATCTCACGAACGCCAGCCGGAACGAGAAACTGCGAAATCTCCTGAACGCCCTTGAGCAGAACTCCGGCTCCTCGGTCAGCCAGTCCGACGCCGCTGGCGCGATGCAGAAACTGCAAGAGGCTATGAGG
>JBJKSV010000638.1:0-2955 GCA_046703605.1 Limisphaerales bacterium | reverse complement strand
GAACCGACTCGATCTCGCCCAACTCGATACGGAAGCCTCTGACCTTGACCAGGTGGTCGCGGCGTCCGAGGTACTCGAGCTGCCCGTCCACGCGCCACCGCGCCAAGTCACCCGTCCTGTAGAGGCGCGCACCGGGTCTGCGCGGGTCCGGCACGAACTTCTCAGCCGTCAATTCCGGCCGGTTCACGTAACCACGGGCCAATCCGCTGCCGCCGATAAAGATCTCTCCAGGCACCCCCACCGGCACCGGTTGGAAATGGCTGTCAAGGAGCCGTACGCGCTGGTTGGCAAGCGGACGGCCAATGGTCGCGGGTTCGGCGGCACGGCGCAAAGCGAAGGTGGAGTAGGTTGTGGTCTCGGTCGGCCCGTAGAGGTCATAGACCTTTTCCACGCCCGTCTCGCTGTATATCTGGTCCACCAGCGAGGTCGCCAGCGGTTCGCCGGCCAGGTTCACGACTTTCACCGAAGGCGGCACGGCACGGACTCGGAGCAACTCGCGCATCGCTGAGGGGACCGTGTTGATAAGCTTAACTTCCCTGGCAGCCGGCAGGGTAGGCAATTCCAGGGCATTGCGCGCCAGGACGATCTTCCCGCCCCAACTCAGCGGGGCGAATATCTCGAAGACGGAGAGGTCGAAGCAGATCGACGTCGATGCGAGAACGCCCTGGAGTTGCTCGCGGCTGAAGACGCTGGCCGCCCAATGAAGGAACGCCACGGCGCTGCGGTGTTCGAGCGCCACGCCCTTTGGCCGTCCTGTGGAACCGGAAGTGTAGATGACGTAGGCCAGATCGGAGCTTCGGATATCTGCCCAAGGGTTCTCCCGTGATTGGGAACAGATTTGAGCCCAGTCTCCATCCAGGGAGACAGTTCTGCCTCCAAAGGATGAAAACAGGCCCCGAAGCGACTCCTGCGTGAGCAAGACGGGCGCATGAACATCCTCCAGTATGAACTGGAGCCGCTGCCGCGGGTACGCCGGGTCAAGCGGCACGTACGCGCCGCCCGCCTTGAGCACGCCAAGAATGGCCGGCAATAGGCGCCAGGAGCGTTCGAGGCAAACGCCGATAGGCGTTCCGGCGCCGACCCCCAGCCCGTCCAGGTAGCTCGCCACCTGGTTGGCGGATTCATTCAGGTCCCGATATGTGAACCGCGCGTGGCCGCAAATCAGCGCTGTCGCCTCGGGTCGTTGCGCCACCTGGGCCTCGAACAATTGGGGGATCGTGGCGTGATGAGGATAAGGCTCTTCGGCGCCGCTCCACTCTTCCAGGCTCTGAAGCTCGTGCTCTGTCAGCAGAGGCAAGGAGCCAATGCGGGCCTCGGGATGCCGCACCGCCGCTTCGAGCAAGGTTTGGAAGTGTTCCACCATGCGGGCCATGCGCGGCGGCTCGAACAATTTGGAATTGAACTCCAGCCAACCAGCCAGCCCGCGCGGATTTCGTTCGAGGTGCAAGGCGAGATCGAGTTTAGAGGTAAAATTCTCCACCTTGAAGGGCGTAAAGCGCAATCCGCCCGCGGTGGTTTCCGGCAGCAGTTCCTCATCGAGTTCGAACAGGACCTGGAATATGGGAGTATAAGCGGCGTTGCGGGCCGGCTGAAGCTCCTCGACAACGCGCGCGAAGGACACCAACCGGTTTGCCTCAGCGCCCAAAGTCACATGGCGCACCCGTTCAAGCGCCTCGCGGAAGGTGGGATCTCCGGACAAGTCGCAGCGCAGCGCCGCGAAATTTTGGAACCGTCCGATCACGCCCTCCATATCCACGGCATCGCGATTGGGCAGAACGGTACCAACCACAACGTCGGTAGTGCCTGAATAGCGTGAGAGCAGCACCTGGAATGCGGTCAGCAGCCCCATGAACAGCGTCACGCCTTCGGCTGCCACAAATCTCTCGAGATCTTCGCATAGCGTTGGAGAGAGACCTATGGCCTGCGAAGCGCCCTCGTCGCTTTGATGGACGGGTCGCGGGTGGTCGGTAGGAAGCTCAAGCAACGGTGGCGCGCCATCCAACTGCCGTTTCCAATACTCCACCTGCTCGATCTCGGCTTCGGCCGACAGGCGCCGATTACCGACCACGTCTGAGTAAGAAAGCCGCAGTGGAGGAAGAGGCGAGGCATTGGCCGTAACGGCTGCCTGGTAAAGCTGGATCAACTCGCGCACCAGGACGTGGACCGAATGCGCATCGGAGGCCAGATGGTGTGTCAACAGGAGGAGCACCGACTCGCGATCGCCGATCCGGAACAACACCGGTCTCAACATTGGGCTGGACATGACATACGAGCGCCTGGCCTCCTGGGCCAACAAATGTTGCAGGCGCACGTCGCGGGCTGTGGGTGGCACCGGCCTCAGATCCATGATTGGCAACGCGACCGGCTTCGGCTCGCATATATATTGCACCGGCAACCCGCCTTCAGCGGGAAACATCGTGCGCAAGGCTTCGTGTCGTCGCGACAACTCGGTCAGGCTCCCCTCAAGCGCCTCCACATCGAGGTCGCCTTCCAGGCGCAGCGCAGTCGGAATATTGTACGAGGACTGCTGCGGCTCGAACTGGTCGAGGAACCAGAGCCGTCGTTGCGCTGAGGTCAGGGGCAGTTGCCGGCCTTTGCCGGCGACCGAGAGAGGCAGCACCGGTTGAGCCGAGGGGGTGACCTCAAGGAGGTGCTCGGCGAGGCTGGCCACTGTTGGAAAGGCAAAGATGCTGGGCAAGGGCAACTCCACTTTGAGCACGGCGCGCATTCGGGAGATGACCTGGATAGCGAGCAGCGAATGACCGCCCAGATCAAAGAAGTTGTCCAGCACACCGATACAATCCAGCCTGAGCACTTCGCGCCAGATGGCTGCCAAGGCCTCCTCCAGCGGCGTTCGCGGCGGCACCAGTTTTTGTTGCAGCTCCGGCCGGCCCGGCCCGGGCGCGGGAAGGGATTGGCGGTCCAGCTTGCCTGCGGGGGTTAGCGGCCAATGCT
>JBJKSV010000637.1:0-3970 GCA_046703605.1 Limisphaerales bacterium | reverse complement strand
GGTGATCTGGCTCATCATCTCAATGACAGTATCCGGCTGGTCATCGGTGGCGAGCTCGTCACGCAAGGTGTACTCGAACATCCGCCAGTTAAGCTGGTCAGCAGGGCCGAGTGCGTCTCGGTCTATCCGGCGCAACGCCTCCAGGTTGTCGCGCGCCTCCTGTTCGGCCTTCCTCTGCGCGGCGAAACTCGGATCGCCCCACCGGTCGTCATATTCATGGTAGCCATCCAGAGACGCCTCGACCGGATTATTCTCAAGGTGCTGGCGCCAGGCATGAGCCATCAATGCGTGCAGCGCGGAAGCCGCCGAACCGGACGCCGCCCAAGCCGGTGCAGCAAGGCTCAGCAGCAGCCCAAGCGTCGTGTGGATAACGAAAGTGCGCCTTTTCAAAACGAAGGAAGAATAACGCCGCCGAGGAGCCAATCAAGAAACTTGGGTTGCTCCAAACCGGCGGTCCATTCCTGACTTTGGAAAGGCGAGCAAACGAAAGCGGCGGTCAGCACCGCACCGCAAAACCTGCCGGCCAAAGGGGACAGGCCGTTGAAACTTCCGGCAAGGCTTGGAGTGGGCTGCGCATTTTGGAGGTATTAACCCGAATATTTCGCCGGTAGGGCGCGCAGAGGACTGCGCGCCTGACCTACAGCCTGTCCCAAAACCCCGGTTGATTGTAGGAGACGAGGTGACGAGTCTCAGATTTCCTGGGCCTTTGCAACAGAATGGAGACTCGTCACCTCGTCTCCTACAATTCTGGGAGAGGCTCTACCTACACACTGCCGCCGCTTTAGTCGAAGCATGAGTTATTCGGGCTAAGCCCGCTGGGGGGGGAAACCATCTTTTTCTGTTGACAGGGAGCGGCGACTGTGTATTAATGAGTTAATACAGTATGCAACTGCACCTGTCTCCGCACGATGGCCTGCCGATCTATCGCCAGATCGTCACCCAGGTCAAATACCTGGTCGCCGCCGGCCGGCTTGTCCCCGGCCAGGAGTTGCCGCCCATCCGCGTCTTGGCTCAGCAACTGGTCATCAACCCCAACACCGTCGCCCGGGCCTACCTGGAACTCGAACAGTTGGGCCTGGTGACCAAACGCCATGGGACCGGGACTTACGTCTCGGATGGCGGCTCGCCGCTCAAGCGGGCGGAACGCTACCGGCTGCTGGCCGGGCGAGTGGACGCGCTGCTGGCGGAAGCACGGCATCTGGAGGTGGACCTGGAGGAGTTGGTGCAGTTGCTGCGTCAGCGTTTCAAATCCATGCAACCCGAGGAGCATTCATGAACCTATCGTTTGAGAGCGAGCCGAAGCCTGTCATTTCGATCAGTGGCGTTTCGCGCCGGTTTGGCGCCAAACAGGCGCTGGACAATGTGTCGCTGGAAGTCACAAGTGGCCAGGTCCTGGGCCTGGTGGGGGCCAACGGCGCCGGGAAGACCACCCTGGTCAAGCATATCCTGGGTCTGCTCAAACCGGCCACGGGAAAGGTGCGGGTCTTCGGTCTGAACCCGGTGACCGAGCCGCGCGGCGTGCTCTGGCGCATCGGCTTCTTATCCGAGGACCGTGACCTGCCGATGTGGATGCGGGTGGAGGAATTGATGCGCTATTCCAGCGCGTTTTATCCGAAGTGGGATGCCGATTACGCCGAGGCTCTGCGGGAGCAGTTCCAACTGGAGCGGCCGGCGCGACTGCGGCATCTCTCGCGCGGCGAACTGGCCAAGGCCGGCCTGTTGGTCGCGCTGGCGCATCGGCCCGAATTGCTCGTTCTCGATGAGCCGAGCTCGGGCCTGGACCCGCTGGTGCGGCGCGAGATGCTCGAGGCCATTGTTCGGACCGTTGCGGAAGTAGGGCGCACGGTGTTTTTTTCGTCGCACCTGCTGGATGAAATCGAACGCGACTCGGATCGGGTGGCGATGATGGACCGCGGGCGGCTGGTGCTTTGCGGGCCGCTGACCGAGATATTGGAATCGCACCACCGGCTGACGCTGCGCTTTGCCCGGCCGCCAAGCCAGCCGCCGGCGTTTTCTGGCGCGCTGAGCGTGAAGGGGCAGGGCCTGGAGTGGACCGTGCTTTGCAACGGGGCGCTCTCCGAGGTCTCGGTCGCGGCAAAGAAGCTCGGCGCCGAAATCGTGGCGGAAGAAGGCGCCTCGTTAGATGAGATCTTTCTGGCGCGCGTCGGACGCAGCACGGCAGTGGAAGAAGCCACGGAGGAAAAGAAATGAAATCCCCTACAGCCGCGCTCATCTGGGAACTCTGGCGGAAGAACCGGTGGGGATTCGTCCTGCTGGCAGCCCTGCTTGCCGCGTGCGCCTCAGTCACTTGGCACACGGCGCGTCTCCAGCAACAAGCGGACCCGAGGAATGCGCCGGTCGAGAGTGGCAGTCTCCAAGGCCGGCAAATGCTGCCGACGGCCGTGCGAGGGGCAGTCAGTGGCGTCGTCCGGCTCAACTTGACGGGAGTGGTGCCGGCTTCGCAAGGCAACGCGCCCGGAAGCTTCTCACGCACGGTTTACCAAGGTCCTCTGTCGCCTCACGATGTGATTTCCTGGACGGCGAGTCCAGGTCAGCCGCGTCGATTACGCCTCAGCCTCGACAAAAGAGTGATATTCGACGGGAACATTGTTTGGGGAGCGATGCTGTCGTGGTCGATCCTGGACGGGGCGCATCGAGCGATCAGGGGCGGAATGCAAATGATTCCCAGCCAGCAAGAAATGGCGGCGATGGATTTGGCGATGGCAAACGCCGGAGCCTGGCGCTCGGCTGGCCTGCAATGGAGCATCGTGTTATTCGGGTTTTCCATCCTGGCAGCCTTCGCGATTTTCGGCTGCTCGGAGGCCCATCCGCGGATTGGGTTCACGGGCATCCCACCGCGCCAGTTCACGCTGCCGGTGCGGACCGTGACGCTCATTCTCTGGCCGAGCCTGTTAGGGAGCGCGACCGTCATCGTCCTTTCGCTCGCCTGGTGGGGGCTGGTTTTTGGCCCGTCATTGGCGGCCGCAGACAGTGTATTGTCGGGGCTCTATTTGGCGGCGCTTCTGGCTTCGGGTCTCGCCGTTTTTCAGATGTTGGTGTGGGGCTTGCCATCGTTTCCGAAGACGCGCGTGTTTCTGGTGACGGTTCTGGTCCTGGGATTGGTGGCGCTGGTAGCGATACCGCCCTGGATGGAACGGGCCAGGAGCAGTTCGTGGCCGGGCGTCTGGGTTGAGCTGGAGCCGAAGTTACTCGCCGGCTTTGCGGCGGTCTGGGTGGCCGGGCTTGCCGGGGCGTGGCTCGGCGTGCGGTTGGAACGAAGAGGGGCTTGGGCCGGGTGGCAACGCTCCGCGCGCCTGGCCAATTTCCTCCGCGCCCGGACCCCGAGCGCGCTCGACTTTGGCTCGCCCCTCCATGCGCAGTTCTGGATCGAGTGGCGCCGGAATTGCCGGGTGCCGCTGCTGGTGTGGACGTTGGTGGTCTGGTTTGTCTTGGGAGCGAGTTGGATGATCGCCGGCTTGAGAGGCCAATTCCCCTTTTCTAACGTGGGCGACGCGCTGGGGCTGCTGACGACGTTGGGCCTGGTCGGCACTACGGCGATCATGGGCCTGCTCCTGGCGCGGGACCCAAGCTCGAGATGGCTGGCCCTCTCCTCGGTTACGGCCACCCGTCCGGTCCCCACCGGGGACCTCCTGGCGGCGAAGCTGCTGGCGGGCATCCTGGCTTGGTTCTTGGCTGTAGCCATCCTGGTGGTCAGCGCGACGGTCGTAATCGTGTCCGCCGGCAAACGTGGAGGAGTGCCGGACACGTTGACGCTCCTGATCCTGGCCGTCCTCTCGCTGAACATCTTTGTGGGCATCCTGCCACTCAGCCTCTCGGGCCGGATTCCCGGTCTGCCCTGGTCGTTGCTCCCCTTGCTGCTGCTTTACGGTGGCCTCGGCGAGGGGGCGGGATGGTTGGTTCACCATCAACTGCTGGGCCTGTTTGTTGCCTTCCTCATGCTCGCCGTGGT
>JBJKSV010000636.1:0-5236 GCA_046703605.1 Limisphaerales bacterium | reverse complement strand
GGGCGCGCGCGAGGAAACTGCCGGCGAACAAAAGAGAGTTGGTTTAGCAAGCCTATCCTGCAAGAATGGCCCGGATTGTTCCTTATGAAAAAATATTTCATCATTTTCTGGCTGGCGCTATTTGCGGCGCTGCCCAATACGAGTCTGGCGGCCGATACGACGAGCGGCTCGCCGAATCCGGGCGTCAATGAATCCGCGGCCCAGCACGACGCGCGCATGCAGTGGTGGCGTGAGGCGCGCTTTGGCATGTTCATCCATTGGGGCATCTACGCCGTGCCCGCACAGGGCGAGTGGTACATGACCACCGGCCACGTCCCGAAGGCAGAGTATGAAAAGTACGCCCAGCAATTCGACCCGGTGAAATTCGACGCCGCAACCTGGGTGCGCATTGCCAAGGAAGCCGGGATGAAATACCTGGTCATTACCTCCAAGCACCACGACGGCTTCTGCATGTTCAATACCAAGGCGACGGACTACAATGTCGTGGACGCCACGCCTTGGCATCACGACCCGCTCAAGGATTTGTCTGAGCAGTGCCACTTGCAGGGCGTGCGCTTTTGCGTCTATTACTCGATCATGGACTGGCACCATCCCGACCAGGCGCCGGCCAAGGACGACCCGGAACACCCCGAGTACAACCCCACGAAAATGCGCCCCGGCCGCAAGGCGGATTATACGCAGTACCTCAAGACCCAACTCGGTGAGTTGATCCGTCAGTACCATCCGGGTGTCCTTTGGTTTGACGGCAGTTGGCCCGGTTGGTGGACCGAGGCCGACGGCCAGGCACTCTATAACTGGCTGCGCCGGCAGGACCCGAGTCTGATCATCAACAACCGCGTCAAAGGCGCCGGCGATTACGGCACCCCGGAGCAAAGCATCCCGGCAACAGGGCTCAAGGAGGACTGGGAGACCTGTATGACCATCAACAACAACTGGGGCTATAATGCAGAGGACCACGATTTCAAGTCCACCGTGACTCTGCTGCGCAACCTGATTGATATCGCCAGCAAAGGGGGCAATTACCTGCTCAACGTGGGGCCGACTGCCCAAGGGATCATCCCGCAACCCGAGGTGGCGCGTCTGGCAGCAATGGGACGGTGGCTGAAAGTCAACGGAGACGCCATTTACGATACGACTGCCAGCCCGTTCAAACGGCTCCCGTGGGGTCGCTGCACAAAAAGGATTTCGAGCGGCGAAACGACGCTTTTTCTGCACGTCTTCGACTGGCCGGCCGATGGGAAACTGATGGTGCCGGGGCTCAAAAACCCCGTCGAGTCGGCGCGCCTGCTCGTTTCGGGCGAGAGACTTGGATTTTCGCGCACCGAAGACGGGGTGATAGTGAGGGTTCCGGAGTCTGCGCCGGACAAGATTTCTACGACGGTGGTTCTGGAGATCAAAGGCGCTCCCGATGTCGCGGTCATGCCGATCCTGCCAAGGTCCGACGGCTCCGTGCAACTCATGGCGCGGGACGCAGACTTGCAGGGCGGACTACAATATGAAGTCGGCGGCGGCAAGGACAACATCGGCTATTGGACGGATCCCCGGGACACAGCAAGCTGGACATTCAGAATCGAGCGGGCAGGCAAGTTCACCTTGGCTGCCGATATTGCCGCAGAGGCCTCGGGCAGATTTGAAGTGCTGGTGGGTGACCAAAAACTTGAAGGCACAGCACCGGCCACAAAAAGCTACACCACGTTCGAAAAGACAAGCCTTGAGGGTGAACTTGATCTGGCCAAGCCGGGCCTGACGACCTTGACGGTGAAGCCGATTGCCGACGGTTGGCAACCGATGAATCTGCGCTCGATCACCTTGGTGCCAGCCAATTGAGAATGAACCTCGAAAGGTTATGAGTTCGAACCTGTTGCTTAGCTCGATCCTGTTATTCGGATGCGAGGGGCTGTGCGTCCACAGTCTTGCGCAGTCATCCTCCCAAGCCGCGCCGGCCGCCGTGATCCAGGTCGATGCCGGCAATGCCGGACATGCGATCAGTCCAACGCTCTACGGTTTGATGACCGAAGAAATCAACCATTCGTACGACGGAGGGTTGTATGCCGAACTGATACGCAACCGCGCATTCAAGGATAGTGCGGAACGTCCAGTTCATTGGTCACTGGTGACAGAAGGCGGCGCGCGGGCCAGCATAACACTGGACAGGGAGAATACCGCCAATGCCACAGGGCTGACTTCGAGTCTGCGGCTTGATGTGCAAACGGCCGGGAACAACGACAACGACCGGGCCGGTGTGGCCAACGATGGCTATTGGGGCATCCCCGCCAAACCGGACACGACCTACACGGCCACGCTCTACGCGCGCGCCGCGGCGGACTTCCATGGCCCTGTGGAATTGAGCATTGAAAACCGGGAAAGCGGGTCGGTTCTGGCGAAGGCGGAGGTAACGGGCATCGGCACGGAATGGGAGAGGTTCACGACGAAGCTTGTCACAGGACCCGGGGTCCAGATTTCAAAGAACAACCGGTTAGTCGTCTCGGTGCGTTCGCCAGGAACGATCTGGCTGGGATATGTCTCGCTTTTCCCTCCCACCTACAAGGGCCAACCGAACGGCTTCCGCCCGGACCTTATGAAGCTGCTGGCCGCGATGCATCCGGCCTTCTTGCGGTTTCCCGGAGGCAATTACCTGGAGGGAAACACAATAGCCCAGCGGTTTGACTGGAAGAAGACCATCGGGCCGGTAGAGGAGCGTCCGGGGCACTGGTGTTGCTGGGGCTACCCGTCGAGCGATGGGATGGGGCTGCTCGAGTTTCTGGAGTGGTGCGAGGATTTGCATATCGAGCCGGTGCTGGCGGTTTATGCCGGCTACTCGCTTCGCGGCGAACATGTTGAGACACCGGAGGCGCTTGAGCCCTTCGTTCAAGATGCGCTGGACGAAATCGAGTATGTGACCGGCGCGACGGAAACGAAATGGGGAGCGGTGCGCGCGCAGGACGGCCATCCCCAGCCATTCCATTTGCATTACGTGGAGATCGGCAACGAGGATGCGTTCGACAGCTCCGGGAGTTACCCGAGGCGGTTCGCCGCGTTTTACCGGGCAATCAAAGCGAAGTACCCCCGGCTTCAGTTGATTTCGACGGTGGGATTGCGCGGGCGAAACGCCCCGGACATCCGGCCAGATGTGATTGACGAGCATTACTACCGTTCGGCGCGGGACATGTGGAATAATGCCCACCAATACGACAACGCCGACCGGAACGGCCCAAAGATATTTGTCGGTGAATGGGCGACCATGGAGGGGACTCCCACACCCAATATGAACGCAGCCCTGGGCGATGCCGCCTGGCTGACGGGACTGGAGCGCAACTCGGACATTGTGGTCATGGCCTCTTACGCGCCGCTGTTTGTCAACGTGAACTCGGTGAATTGGAGCACCGACCTGATTGGATACGACGCCGAGTCGAGCTTCGGGTCGCCCTCGTATTACGCGCAGGCAATGTTCGCAAAGAATCGCGGAGACGTGGTGCTGCCGCTCAGACTGGAAGCGCCCATCGTGCAACCGGTCAACAAGGGGGGCGAGATCGGCGTCGGCACGTGGAGGACGGAGGCGGAGTTCAAGGACATCAAGGTCACGCAGGGCGACAAGGTGCTCTTCGCGTCGGGTTCTGAGGGCAGAGGCTTGCGGGCGTGGCATCTGCATCGCGGCCACTGGGAAATCAAAGACGGGGTGCTGCAACAGACCTCCGGCCAGGACAATGTGCGCGCCTTCATCGGCGACAAGGACTGGCGGGACTACACGCTCACGCTCAAGGCGCGCAAGATCAGCGGCGCCGAAGGGTTCCTGATTTGTTTCCGTGTGCAGGACGAGAACGTGAAGAGTTGGTGGAATATCGGCGGCTGGGGCAACACCCGAGACGCCATCGAAATGGATGATCTCCCGCAAGACAGCGTGGACGAGCAAATACAGACCGGCAAGTGGTACGACATTCGAGTCGAACAGAATGGCCCGCGCATCAGGTGCTTCCTGGACGGGAAATTGGTTCACGACGTGCAACTGACCGGACATCAACCTTTGTACGCCACCGCGAGCCGGGACAACGCCAGCGGAGACGTGATCCTCAAGGTCGTCAACATTTCAGACGACCCGATTTCGGCCTCGCTGCGAATCCGCGGCGGAGCCCAGCTTGCACCCACCGGCGAGTGTATCGTTTTGACGGGAGAGCGGAGCGCGCAGAACAGCATCGCGGACCCGGACAACGTCGTTCCCAAGGAGCAGGAAATAAGGGGTGTGGCCGCGAGCTTCGAGCATCAATTTCCGGCGCGTTCGGTGAACGTCCTGCGTCTGCATCCGGATAATCGCTGAGGTCCTTCAGATACGCCGCGTGCCGGAGTTGGGCCGAATCATGCCTAAATCGGAAGCCGCAGGTTGATCTCGAAAAGTTCAGGGGCGTTGATTTCCGCCGGATGGTCCAGCGCAAGGACGAGGCGCTTTTCGTGGCGCAAGGCGCGCGCGGGGATGGGCTTCCCGTTCACGGTCACGGCCAGAGATGACGGTTCGGAGGCGGCAGGCAGAGCCATGGCGATTGTCTGCACGCGAAGCTTGCCCCATTTGAGGGTGATTCGCGCGGTGAACTGCCCGTGGTCGATGGTTTGGGAGTAAGTGCCCCAGCCCTCGGCGCTGGTGAAGGGACACTTGAAATTGTCCGGCGTCAGGCGCGGGGCGAAGCCGATATGGCCGGCAGGACCGTCGTATTCAAAACCGCTAGCGGCCAGAAAGACCCCGTAACTGGCCATGCTGCGGGCGTAATGGTCGCCGCACTCGACCTCGTTCCACGGATTACGGCGCGAGGGATGGTTACGGTCGTGGATGGCGCGGGCGATGGCCAGGCCCTCGGTGCGAAGGCCCTCCCAAAGCATGTGGCCGGCGACCTCGTATTCGAATCCAGCCATGCACTCGTCGAAGTAACCGGCGGCCCATTCGGGGCCTTTGCCTTTGGCCTGGGCATAGTCCCAACCAGCGCGGGGGAAGGTACACATGAGCAGGCCGGCCTCGCCGGGCATCGCATACCAGCGGCCCGGACGATAGACCTTCCGGTAGGGGCCGACATCGGGGGTGAAGTTGTAGCGCCAGAGCGATTTCAGGGCGGAGCGGGCCTGCTCCTCGGGAAACACGCGCGGGAGGCCGACCTGAAAAGCCCAGCTTTGGCCGAACACCTGGTCGATCTCGCAGCCGGTTCCGGAATTGATGGCGTCCAGGTGTTTCGGATCGGGTCTGTTGTAGAAATAC
>JBJKSV010000635.1:0-6363 GCA_046703605.1 Limisphaerales bacterium | reverse complement strand
AAAATGCCCCCGTTCGAAGCGTGCCTGGCCGCGTTCGAGGCGGATCCGCTCCAACTCCTGTCCGACCAGGTTCCGAACCAGATCGAGTGTCACCTTCCGGCCATCGGTCAGAACGCCGCGCGGGTGGTGCATCCACTGCCAGACCTGTGTGCGGGAGATTTCCGCAGTTGCGGCATCTTCCATGAGGTTGTAGAGAGGCACGCATCCCAGTCCGCCCAGCCAGGCTTCGATGTATTGGAGCCCGACTCGGATATTGGTCCGCAGGCCCGCTTCGGTGATGGCGCCGGTGGGAGCGCGCAAGAGATCGGCTGGCGCGAAAGGGTTTTGATGTAACTGAAGATGTAATCCCAGCGTCCGCAGTTGAGTCCGGCGCTGTGATGCCGAAGCTCATAGAGGGTTTCCTCCATCTGGAAGGTGGCGAGAACATGCTCGATAAGCACCGTCGCCTTGATTGTCCCGGTGGGGATGTCGAGGGCATCCTGGGCTTTGATGAAGACGTCGTTCCACAGCCGCGCCTCGAGGTAGTGCTGAATCTTGGGAAGGTAGAGATAGATCCCCGAGTCGTGCGTCACGCGGCGCCGGGCGTTGTGAAAGAAATACAACCCAAAATCAAAGAGACTCGCCGACGTTGACTTCCCGTCAATTCGCAGGTGGCGCTCCTCCAGGTGCCAGCCCCTGGGCCTGACAAGCAGTGTCGCCACACAAGGTTTGAGCCGGTACTCCTTGCCTTCGGGGGTAACGTGAGTGATCGAGCCGCGCACCGCATACGGACTGCTGGCGTTTTGTGCGTGGGATGAAATATTCGGATTTGGGCTTCTCGGGTCTCTGGCTCAGGCCGCCTCGACGAACTCCACCTCGACAGGCTGAGCCGGCGGCAAGGGTGTGCATCGTTGGATCGGCTGTCCGCTGAGGAGTGACTGGCGGCATTGTTCACGCAGGCGGCGGGCGATAGCGGGGCTGAAAAACGCGTTGCCGCTGTCGATCTCGTGGATGGCGGTGAGCAGGTCATTGCCGGCGGCGTATTTGAGGAGGTAACCGGCGGCGCCCGCCTCTGTAAGCTGCTGGATATACCCATCGGTAGAATAGGACGAAAGAATGAGCACGCGCGTCATGGGCACGGCTGCTACGATCTGTCGTGTGGCCTCCAACCCATTGAGCTGAGGCATCACGATGTCCATCACAACCACATCGGGCATAAACAGCTTTGCCAACTGCACGGCCTCCGTTCCGTTTGCGGCTTCACCTACGATTTCGATGCCCGGATCGGTGCGAATCAGGGCGCGCAGTCCTTCCCGGACGATGGTATGATCGTCCGCCAATATGACTTTAATTCGTTGCATGATTAATTGCTCCTTTGAGCAAGCCAATCGCAGGCCTGGGGCCAGACCTCCCTTTGGGCTTTGCTGCCGATGGCAAGACCGATGTGGCCGCTGTCCTTGAGCAGGAGTGTCTTTCGGTCTTTGGAGGCCACCAGGTCGGTGAATGGCATCCCCTGCGAGCACGGGACAAGGTCGTCCGCGCCCGCCATGATGTTCAACACCGGACAGGCGATCTGTTTGAGGTTTACGATATGCTTGCCGACTGGCATTTGGTTTTTGGTCAGCAGGTTCTGTTGATAAAGGTACTTAACAAATTCGCGATATACTTCCCCGGGCACAGGGATATTGTCGTTAAGCCAGCCTTCGGTCGTGAGAAAGTCCTGGGTGAACAACTCATTGTGCATGCGTTCATAGAAGGCCACTGGCTTTTCGAGCAAATTGCCCACAGGGCGGAGCAGCAGGAAGATGGCCTGGAGGAACTGAGCCGGGCAGTTGCCGAAGGCGTCAACGAATTTATCGACGTCGAAGTACTCCGGCCGCGTCCAGAGGTTGAGCAAACTGTCAGTCGATCCGAAGTCGATGGGCGCCGCCAGCAGCATAAGGTTCCTGACCCGCTGTGGGTGGAGGGCGGTGAACATGGCGCTCATGGTGCCGCCCATGCAATAGCCCAGAATGGTGACCTGCTCGAGGCCCCTGCGCTCGCAGAGATAATCCAGCACATTAGTCATGTAGCCGTTTACGTAATCATCGAGCGTCAGATGCCGGTCGGCGGCAAGCGGCACGCCCCAGTCCAGCAGGTAGGTGTCGAACCCGGGTTGGACAAAATTGGCCACGACGCTTCGGCCTGGCTTCAAATCGAGGATATAGGGCCTGTTGACCAGGGCGTAGATGAAAACAATCGGCGTGCGATGGCGCGGCTTGCCCTCGATCCTATAATGCCGCAATTGGAGCCGGTCCTCTTCGTAGATGACTTCCGAAGGCGTGACGCCCTTGGGAACGGCTCGGGCCTGCTGCCAAAGCGAAGGGAAGTGCGTCCACCGCCTCAAGGTGGCAACTGTCTCGTTGAGAGCGGCTTGCTGCCACTCGATCCAGATATTGGTTGGCTGGTCTTGAGCGGTCATGGGGAGTGTTGTTGGGCGGGCCCGGAAGTGCCGGTTTTTGTCGCTTGGTATTTGGGCACGGGCCCCCTGCCCGTCCGTGGGCGCTTAACCTTGGTTCGACTCGGAGAGCCGTCCAGGGCCTCCAGTTGGGCGGAGAGTTGCTCCATCCGGTCCAGCAGGCGCTGCTCGGCATGGCGCACCGCCAACAGGATAGCATCGACGTCCTCCCGCGAGGGCGCCTGAATTTCCTGGCGGACCTGGGCCATGAAGTCGCTGGTAACTTTTCGGACTGCAACGACCTGGTCCATCCACTGCTTCATCGCCGCCAGGAACTCGGGCGAACGCATGAATTTCTCCCACGACTCGGCCAAGGCCTGAAAGATGCCCTGCCGGATTTCGCGCAGAATTTCTGGGGGCGCTGAACCCGGAGTAAAGGCAAAAGCGGCTTGCGCCGTTTTTGACAGCATCTCCATCCAGACCTTCTGGAGGGTTGCCGCGTGTTCTTCGGCCGTTTTGAAGCTAGTGCCGTCCACAAACCCGCTCTCCTGTTTTGCTTTTCCGGGTGCCTTAGGCCGTTCAGCATCGTTCCACCGCCATGGCCACCGCCTCCCCGCCGCCGATGCACAGCGCGTTGACGCCTATCCGCGCGCCGCGTTGTTTCATCGCGTTAAGCAGTGTCACGAGGGTCCGAGCCCCGCTGGCGCCGATGGGATGGCCCAGAGCCACGGCGCCGCCATGGACATTGACTTTCTCGTGCGGGATCCCCAAATCCGTCATTGCCGCCATCGGCACCACCGAGAAGGCCTCGTTGATTTCGAAGAGGTCCACCTCTCTTGGCGTAAGGGAAAGCATTTTGAGCAGCTTCTCAATCGCCCCTATGGGCGCCAGGGTAAACCACTCCGGCTCCCGTGAAGAACTGGCGTAACCGAGGATTTTCACCTGGGGCGCCAGATCGAAATTCCGGCACGCTTCGTCCGACACCACGACGAAGGCTGCCGCACCGTCGTTGATGCTCGAAGCGTTGCCGGCGGTCACGGTCCCTTTCTCTCCAAAGGCGGGCCGCAGCTTGCGCAGTTTATCCTCGTTGAATTTTTTCGGGTTCTCATCTTCCGCTACGGTCACCGTGTCTTTGCCGCTCTTAAATGTAATGGGCTCGATCTCCGCCGACATCCATCCTTTCTCCATGGCGGTGAGCGCGCGTTTGAAGCTGGCTATGGCAAATTCGTCCTGCGCTTCGCGGCTGAAGCCATACTTTTCCGCGCAGCGGTCCCCGCAAGTGCCCATGTGGACATTGTTGTAAACGTCCCACAGGCCATCACGAATCATAGCGTCCACCAACTCGCCGTTGCCCATCCGGTAGCCAGTGCGGGCGCGCTCCAGCAGATAGGGCGCGCGCGACATGTTCTCGGTGCCTCCGGCAACGATGGCCGAGGCGTCGCGGCACCGAATGGCCTGCGACGCGAGCATGATGGCCTTTAATCCGGAACCGCAGACTTTGTTGACGGTGGTGGCGCCCACCCGCGGGTCCAGGCCCGCCCCGATGCCCACCTGCCGCGCGACATTCTGCCCCAGACCGGCGCCCACAACATTGCCGAAAATGACTTCGTCGATCTCTTCGGACGGGATGCCGCTGCGCTTCACCGCCGCTTTTACCACGGCACTGCCCAGGGCGGGAGCGGGCATGGATTGGAAAGCGCCGCAGAACACCCCAATCGCCGTCCGGATTCCTCCTGTTAAATACACTGTGTCCGTCATAACAAGCATCTCCTTGGTGTTTGCCCCTACATGTACATCCCGCCATTGACGGCAAGAACCTGGCCCGTCACATAACTGGATTGCGGCCCCGCCAGGAAAACCACCGCGTCGGCAATTTCCTCCGGCCGACCCAGGCGCCCCAATGGCGTCAGCGCCTTGACCCGGTCCAGCGCCGCCTCGGGGATGCCCCGCATCATGTCCGTGTCGATAAACCCCGGGGCCACGACGTTGACGTTGATCCCTTTTCCAGCCAGCTCGCGCGCCAAGGTTTCGGTAAAGGAGATGATGGCCCCTTTGGTTGCGGCGTAGTTGGCCTGGCCAAAGTTCCCGGTCTGGCCCACGACTGAGGAGATGTTGATGATCCTTCCTCCGCCCGACTCCGCCATGAACTTGGCGATGAACTGGGAAGTGTAGAAGACCCCATCCAGATTGACTCGAATGACTTCATCCCACATCTCCCTGGTCATTTTCAGGAACGATTTATCTCGATTGATGCCCGCATTATTCACCAGGATAGTGATGCGCCCAAACTCCTCGATCACCTCCTCAACGACGCCCTGCATTACCTCCGGAATCGCGACGTTTGCCTGGTAACCCCGGCATTTAACCCCCTTGGCGCGCATCGATTCTTCCAATGTCTGTGCCTGCTCCGCCGAACGTTGATAGGTAAACGCCACGTCCGCCCCCGCATCTCCCATGGCCGTTACGATTGCCCGCCCGATGCCCCGGCTGCCTCCGGTGACAAAACAAACCTGCCCCGCCAGTTGTTTCATAACTCTCTCCGTTTCAAATGGATGTAAGAACGGTAGTTAGAAAGGGTTCGATTACATGAAGTTTTCTACTCCTTCCTCCCGGTGGTGGCAATGGGGAAACCACCCCATAGAAGATCCGCTCTGTGTCGAACATCCCGCAGCCTTCCCCGGCGCGCCTTCTCATCCCGCGCACCGAACAGCGTCCACGCAACGAACGGCTGGCCGGGAAGAATAACGCATCTGCACAACATGGCTTAATAAGGCGCCTGGCGTGTGATTCGACGCGAAGATCTTTGGCCGGCAGGCTCAACCATGCCTGTTGTAGCCTATGGCTCTTCATCAATCCGGTCCAACGGCTCTGAAATAATTGTGCGTATGCACAATTATTTTGTTGACAACTTTCCTTGTGTGTGGTTTGCTGCTCTCTGACACAAACGGATGTCGTTACCAAAATTCAGGGAAAGGACAGTGCTTATGAAAGAAAAGGAAAAAAATCCCGTCATTGAAACCGCCGACCAGACGATAACGAGTTACGAGCAAGCAGTCCAGGCCGGGTTGAAATTCCAGGAGGAGACCTGGCGTTCGTGGTGCGCTCTGTTGGAGCAGTCCACTTTCGGCCCGGAATGGCAGAAACGCTTCAACGGCATGGGTGTCGCGGGTGACAGTATTATGCCCACGGCACAGAAACGGCTGGAGGAGACCGCCAGCCTGATGGAGAAGAACGCCAGGTCGAGCGCCGATCTCATGAAGAAGGCCGTCGATGCCTCGTTGACGCCCGCCATCGCCGAGAGCCAATCCAAATGGATAGAGTTCGCCAAGGACTGGTTGAAAGCCGCCCAGGCCAACGTGGAGGGCGTCATGCAGATCAACTCCCGGACGGTGGACTCGTTTTTTGATTTCGTTCGGAAGAACAGCGATCTGACGGCCCAGGCGAGCGCTGGGGCAAAGGCGGCCGCCTGAGAAGTTCCCGATAGGCTTTGGTTTTGTCTGCCGTAGCCGCGCGACAAGGCCATCCAAACGACGGTGGCCGCGGTCGCGCGCCATTTGCCCCCGCGTTGCGCAGGCAGCCGCGCATCGGGTTCCAAGGGAAGGCGAGATTGTGAAGGCTCTTTGGGAAAGGGGCAAGCCCGCGCGGGTTGGGCAGCGCCGGGGGCGTCCCACGTTTTGGCGTTGTGGGAGGGCAGCCATGAATCGTTCGAGGCGGATTGCCTCGGACTCTAGCGGTCATGAGTGAGGGCTTTTTACCGGCGTCAGCGGGTGGAACCGTTGCATGCCCCGAGCGGGGTTCTGTGCCCCTGGCGGCGGCCCCCGTGCAGCCGTGAGCAAGACCTGCCTTGCGCAGTCATCATCCGAATCGGCATGTTGGCCTGATTACGCGGCTGGAAAATAGCCCGCATCGGCCCACAGCGATCCGCTCACCGCCGCGTTGGAGATCAT